>CAYMTI010000087.1:0-6045 GCA_964393315.1 uncultured Planctomycetia bacterium | reverse complement strand
ATCTTTTTTTAATTCTAGATATTTGTTATAATAACATAAAAATATTTTCTTTGCCTCTTATTTATTTATGTTAAATCAAAGAAAGGATGATTTAAATGATATTTAAAAATAAGTTGATTAATCTTATTACGGTATTTGTCTTTTTATTCAATATCATGCTTAGCGATGTGTCTCAAGCTCAAACGTTTCTAATATCCCAGGAGAATTTGTCTCCTGTATTGAGATGTAATGATTTGTTGGGTGTCGAGCATAAAGATCTTTTTCGTATACAATTTGCCCTTAAGCCCCATTTAGAAATGGTAAACCGTAAAGAATTTAAAAAGCTAATTCCTGATATGGATATGTTCAAGTCAGAATTAGGTTACAGGTCGGGGAGGGAAAATACTGTATTTTATCCTTCTGAAGTTCAATTTTTCTATAATGAAGCCGAAAGGCTTCCTAACGGTGATATATGTGTCATGTGTCGTGTAGTCGATCCGAATAAAAAGAAAGATCTTTCTCAGGCTGAAAGAACAAGGACTTATTATGTCGTTGTTTCTATAAAACACGGGGATGACGCCCAGGAGTTCTATTGCAAAGGGATATATACACTGGAAGAGTATAACAGGGTAAAAGGTGAATTGTCTCTTTTATCTTCTCGAGAACCAGAGGACGAGCTGGCTATAAACAGATATGCATTACACAATGAGAACATTATTGATGCTTTTATCATAAATAGAATAAGGACAGGGAATTTTGCTGAAATTAATCTGATTAGATCTGTTCTTTCCTGGGATAAGAATTTTCCAGGAGCGATAAGTCCAAAAAAAGAGGATTTATGGCCCAGTGGATTATATGATAAGATCTGCAAAAAGCATTTGAGCGATTTTTTAAGTATCTTCGGAACGAGTTTTCCAGAAATATTGAGAGGTAAAAATCTGGTGTTCGTAAGAGTGCCGGAAGATAAAGGATATCCCAGCGTATCGATAAAGATAAACAGCAGCGGATATGAGGTTGTCCCGGGAGAAAAAGGAGAAGTCGTTGATGTCAATGTTCTTAGCCATGCCAGTAACAATGCTGTGTATATCTTTATGAAACCTGAAGAATTTGATCTATTTTCATCTGCCTCAAAATTATCATTAGAAAAAGGTACCACCGCGTTTTTCGATGATAAAGTTATCCTAGAAAGTATTATCCCATCCATCATACACGAGGCCGGGGTGGTCCACGGGCTGAAAGCTTATTACCGTGAAGGTAAAATAATCAATTATCTGGATAAGGCCTGGGAAATTTTTGCCCAAAACAATTATTCCGTAGAACATTTTTTGTCGTTTACGCTCCCGGGTATGATCAAAAAATATCCGGAACTTGACAAGATCAAAAAAGAGTCTGTTGACCTGGATTCAAATCTGCTTACCCGTGATTATATGATGGGCAAGAAGAAAAAGGGCTCAGTCAAGAAGAATAAGGTGAAGAAAAAAATAAAGAAAAAAGCTAATAACAGAAAACAGGCCGGCAAAAAAGAAAAGAGAATGGAGGCTAAACCTGTGCCGGCGGTCGAAGTGGATATGACAAAGATCGCCAATAAGGAGCAGGCGGCTTATATGGCTTATTTGCGCATATTCGATATCTCCCCTTCAAGTCCCAGGAACAGGGATAAGGGTGTTAAGAGCGTCCTGAATTTTTTGTCCAGAGTAAAGGGGTTTACCGATTCGTCAACTTATATATCACTCAAATGGTTTATGGAGACAGATGTGATCCGGAAAAAAATTAACAGCCGGGAATTCGATGATTTTCTTACGGATGAAAGGTTTTCGAATTTCATGCATAACGTTTGGAATGCTTATACTGAAAAGTCCGGAGAGGATAATTTTGACCTGCTTAAAGATGATCTGGCACGGCGTTTATTGTTCCTGTTATCTGACCTTTATAGTAACAGACATTATAAAAAGATAATGAAGAGCGTGTATGAAGACCGGGAGGCTGACGCAGATATCATATATATGGCCATGTTCTCTCTTCTATTCGGGACAAACAATACCCGCGCGGTTATAGAAAGATTCCGTACGGAAAGAAGGATGGCGCAGGAATTGAGAGCAAAACTCACCGCCAAGAACGTGAAAAAACTCAAAAGCCGTTTGCTGAAAGCCGGAGATGATAGAGCTGTGAAGGTAATCCGGAAAGTGCAGTTTGATCAACAGATGATGCCGGAAGTTTTTATGTCCAGATTCAGAAAAGAAGCCATGGCCGCGGGTATGGACGCGAAAGTTATAGAGGAACTTTTGATAAATGCCGCGGAAAAAGACGCAGATACAATGGCGCTTAAACTTCTTCTGGCTTCGCGGGGATTGAAAGAATTAAGGGATTATCTTTACGAACTGGAACCTTCCAAAAAGAAAATAAAGTCTTCTACAGAGCTGGTCGCGCGGATCAAAGAAAAATTTCCGGATCTCGCGGTAGAGGGAGGAGCTATCGATAACGCCTTGATCCAGCTGGCGTCAAGTGATATGGGAGATATGATCTATATCCAGGATGTGATAAAGGTTTCCAAACTTTCTGATAGAGACCTTCTTAACCGCGAAATGAGAAGGATATCGGATCTTACAGGTGACTTTGATACGTTAGTAAGATTTTCCGATCTTTTAGATCTTAATACTAATCCGGATATGCTTCGCTTGTATTTGAAGGCGTCGCTTATCGATATGCTTGAACGGAAGGATAAAAATATGCCGTCCATAGGGTCGGGAAAAGAATTACTTATTTATATAAGCGATGAAATATACGGGAAGAATGTAGGGATGACGACACTTTTAAAAGTATATCCTGACAATGCTGATATACAGGGATCCATGCTCATGGAGTTATCCGGTTTCGTGAAGAAGTATGTTAAGTTGCGTGCCGGGCAGGCTGATGTTGAAGAGGCGGAACTTGTATGCAGACAATATCTCAGGTTGATTGAGAATATGAGAGACCGGGAGGCGAATCAAAAAGAAATATCGGATTTCAAGAAACTTCTGGAAAACCTTTCTGATATAGAGGATATTAGTTCCTCTTATTCGGATTTTTTAACGGCCATGGGAGATTATGATAAGGCCGCAAAGATCCTGGAAACTAATCTGGCTTATCTGGAAAAAGGGGAAAATGCCGGAAAAAATAAGCATCAAATAATGAAGCTGATAGAGATACTGAATGAATTATATTTGAACAAGATATTACACAATATAATCAGTATTTATTCCATGCCCAGAGGAGAACGTATGTTCGGGCCGAATATACAGGAAAAGTTATTACTTATAGTCAAGACTGATCATAAAAGGAAGGCATTATGGTCGGACAGGGGTAAACCCGTACCCGTAGGGGTGGTGGGGCTTAATCAATCTTTGTTCGCGCTTATGAATTATTTATCTGATGACCCGGATGAGAATCAGCGCAATTACGCTGAAGTTTTAAATTCTTTTGAGAAACAGGATGCCTGGGAACTGGTGGATCTTATTAAAAGCGAGAAGAGCTCAAAAATATCTATTCCAGATTTTTTCAATCTTTATATGAACGCTGCTGTCCTAAATACTGATTTTTTGAGGGAAATAGAAAGCTCGGGAAAACCGGTCGTGGAGTATTGCGTGGAAAAATTGTTCGGTGAAAAACGAGTGCAAGAGGCTTTAAATCTGCTGTATCCGAACAGAAATGATCTTGTAGCCAGGGAGAAAGGGTTCATCAAGATCATGCAGTCGATGAGGGCGTATAATTATGAGAAACAAGATGAAGAAGGAATATTAAAAGTTCTGCAAATGTTCAGCCGTTACTGCGCACATCAAATAAGTTCTATAAAAGATAAGACCTTGTTGCGTGAAATATTTTCCGATAAAGATATAGTTGAATTCTATCTTTTGGCCAGAGCGTCAGACATCGGGGATCTTTCCGATCTGTTCGAAAACGGCAAATCCTTTATACCTTATTTTCTGGATCCGATATTCGGGGAAGGAGAAGGAGATAAGGCCGCTTCCAGAATACTGGGGGGCGAAAAAGATCTTATGGGAATGGAAAGAATGTTTCTCAGCCTTCCGCAGATAGTACATTCATCTTATTACGAAAAGAACGATTTTGAAGCTATGGAAAAAGGTTTCTGGCATTACAGAAAACTTTTCACTCATCAGAAACGTACACTGAAAGGGGAATATTCGATCAGTGATGTCCTGGTCAATAATGATATTACCTTTTACTGTTTTATGATCCTTTTTGATGTAAATTTGATGGAGGAATTGAGCTTTTCAGGGAAAGATATCATAAGTTTTATAGGCGATGAACTGTTCAGCGGGACTGGGAAAAGAGAAAGGGTTATCGATATTCTTAAACAAGGAGAAACTCATCCGTTCTTGATGGAGGAGCTGGATTATTCTTTCTTAGATGCTTATGATGAAATAATCGGTAAAGCTTTTAAGGCGGGGAACATGGATAAGGCTTTTGAATTTATAGATCTTTATTCTACTTTTATACGTCATCAGGTATTATTTATGAAAGGGGAAATGAAGGAGTATTATGAGAAGATCAGCATAGAGCTGGGTTCTATAAAAGACCGGATGAATATCTTGAACGAAGGGGACGGTATTCGCGAAGAAAACATAAAAGAAGCTTTGAATCTATGGGAGAGTAGAGTTTCCACGCGCAGAAAAGAATTAAAAGAAGCCAGGATAGCTTCTAAAAAAGCCCGGGAGGCTGCTGAGTTAGAACAAAAAGAGAGGGAAGCCCAACAGGCCAGTGAAAGAGCCGAGGCTAAACGCGCTGAAGAAATTAAAAAACTGGAGGCATATAGGTCCAAGGTAGATCGAAAAATGAAGCAGGCCGAGTTTGAGCTGGCGATCGCTAAGCATGATATTTCCTGGAAAATGATACTTTCCGCCAGAGAACATCTTGCTCTTTCCGCCACTTCGTACGATGTGATAGGGTCTTTTATCGAAGAGATGAGAAAAGATATGCGGGATATATCCGAAGACCTTGAGAGCGAGCGTAATGAAGTCCTTAGGGATTATAAAGACAGGATGTCCGGACTTAAAACGAAAATTAAAAAAGTCTTTCGAGATTTTGCCGAAGCGGAAAAAGAATATCTGTCCGTACGCGAAAAAGCGCGGGGTAGGAATGAACAGAGGATAGCGCAGTACAAATCGCAGATGGAAAAGGACTTGGCCGGGGCAAGCGATATCTATGAAAAATTTGATTCTATGCTCGAAGAGGCTGCTGAAGGTATTGTTATGGTATCTGACCAGAGGCTGTTAGATGCCCGGAAGAGCCTGGATAAAGTCATGTCGTTTGATGGATCCGTAGATCAATATATATCGCTTCTGAAAATAAGGAAAAAATCCATAAGGAAAGATCTTAACGATGTTTACGACGAAACGTCAGCCGAGTTCAGGGAGCTGTTTCTTGAGTTTGACGAACAGAAATATTTGGAACAGCAGAAAAACAGGATGGATCTGACCGCGGATGAATGGGGAAATACCTGTGATAAAGAAATAAAGGCGCTGGAAAATAAAAGAGATGAGATCCGCGGGCTTACGGTAAAAATGCTTAATGATAAAATAGAGGAAGAAACCCGGGCCGAAGCGGCAGACCTTGGAGCTAAATGGCGGCAGGTGGAGGATAACATAACTGTTATAAAAGACATCATACAGAAGATATACGGGTATATTAAAGAAAAGAAACTTCAGGCTGCGGCGCGGTTGTTCCACGAGCTTGAAAACGAGAAGATGCCTTATCATATGAAGCCTATGGAAGGATATATCAGTCTTCTGGATTTTAAAATATCAAAAAAAGGGAGAGAGGATCTTGTCCCGGTAAAAGAAGAGGCGGTGGAACATAGAAGACGGGAAGTGGAAGCGTGTGTAAAGTCCCTTGAAATTAAGCTCAAAGAAGCACAGGAGGAATTTGCCGGGGAGCTTGAGCTGTTAAGAGAAAGAGAAACAGCACTTTACGATAAAGCGGCAGGGTGTTTCGCGGCTATGGAGATTTCAGCGAAAGCGGTCACCTATGGAGATAAACGTCAAGGGTAAACACACTACCCCCTTTGGCAAT
>CAYMTI010000086.1:0-6072 GCA_964393315.1 uncultured Planctomycetia bacterium | reverse complement strand
AACTCATGTTGTGATAGTATTTACCCGGGTGGTTCAAAACCGATCTTAGCTTGGTCCCCGAGTGAAACAAGCGGTAAAATCGTTTTTGTAGCGGGGAATTCACCGCCGGAAAGATCTTACAGCGTCTTGGTTCGGATTTCGGGATAGTAGTGCCTCGCGGTATGAACTCTCTGCCCTAAAAGAACTTCTTACCATGGGTCCGGAACAAATAGCTTTGAATCCAATTTGTTTAGCTTCTGCTTTTAAGAGTTCAAACTCTTGCGGGGTATAATATTTTTGAACAGGAATGTTAGTCCGCGCAGGGCTCAAATATTGGCCCAGGTATAAAATATCCACTCCTGAAGCCATGAGATGATCAAAAGTAATCGATATTTCCTGACGAGTCTCTCCTAATCCCAATATAATTGAGGATTTGGTCAGAAACCCCATAGATCTTTTATATTCGGATAAAATCCTCAAAGTCTCTAACGAAATTTTGTAATCGGAGCGAGGCCTAATAACACCGTAAAGGGATCCCGGCGTTTCAATATTATGCCCTATAACATCCGCTCCCGAACCGGCTATTTTTTTTATAAGGGTTTCTTCACCTTTAAGATCGGGTATAAGTAATTCAACTTTTATCGATCCGTCGTACCGTTTGATAAGTTCAACGGTCTTAACAAAATATTCAGCCCCTCCTCCCGCGAGATCATCTCTTGTCACGGAAGTTATAACGACATATTCCCTGTTCATTTTTTTTACTGCTTCTACTATATTGAACGGTTCTTTTTTGTCTGGTGCGGAAGGAACGCCAAAAGACACATTGCAAAAATGACATCCCCTGGTACATATATCCCCCAGGATCAGAAAAGTGATATGTTTATTTTTCCAGCACTCGCCTTTGTTGGGGCAAGCTGCTTCGACACAAACGCTGTTAAGCCCTAGATCCCGTATAAGAACTTCGCTTTCATGAAATTCTTTACTCCACGGAAGTTTTCCCCGTATCCAGGAAGGACGCTGTGATCTCAACTCTGTCATAATATCGTAAAAAGTAAAGGCAAAGGGTAAAAAACCATAAATATGACTTAATACCCTTTGCCTCACGGTTATTATTTATCGACTACGCTTTTATTTCTTCTTTGACTTCACAAGAAGTCATATGCCTCTCAGCAAGATATTTGTAAAGAGCGTAATGATCTTTAGCCAGTTTCTGTGCTTTTTCAAGAAGTTGTTTGGCCCTTTCCGGATCCGTTTTTCGAAGCACCCGGTATCTGTTCTCGTTGTAAATATACTCTTCAAGCGGTATCGTCGGTTCTTTGCTGTCCATTGTAAGCGGATTTTTACCTTCGGAACAAAACGACGGGTTATACCTGAATAAAGGCCAATGTCCCGATTCAACAGCTTTTTTCTGTTCATCCATCCCCTTTACCATATCGATACCATGAGCGATACAGTGAGAATAAGCTATTACCAGAGAAGGGCCGTCATAAGCTTCGGCTTCGAGAAGCGCTTTCATCGCCTGCATGGGGTTGGCTCCCATAGCTATTTTAGCTACATACACATAACCATAACTTACGGCCATAAGGCCCAGGTCTTTTTTGCCTATAGGCTTACCGCTGGCCGCGAACTTGGCAACAGCACCCATCGGAGTAGCCTTTGACGCTTGGCCACCGGTATTTGAATACACTTCCGTATCCAGGACCATCACATTCACGTTTCTGCCTGAAGCCAGGACATGATCCAATCCACCGTATCCTATATCATAAGCCCATCCATCACCACCCAGGGCCCATACGCTCCTCTTGATGAAGTAATCCAATACACTCGCCAGCTCCTTACAATCATCACAATCACATTTATTCAAAATCTCTCCGGCGCAGGCTACCCTTTTTCTCTGCTTCTCTATACCATCCTGTGAAGACTGGTCCGCCTCCATCATTTCTTTCAGCAGATCGATCAGCCCTTTATCACAGGATGCTTTTTCGATTATGCTCCCGGCAAGCTGCCGCGCGTATTTCGAATACTGGTCAGACGTAAGCCTCATTCCGTAAGCCAGTTCGGCATTATCTTCGAACAGAGAGTTGTTCCAGGCCGGTCCCCTGCCGTCACTTCTCTGACAATACGGAGTTGTGGGAAGATTACCCCCGTATATGGAAGAACATCCGGTAGCGTTAGCTATAAGCGCCCTGTCACCGAATAATTGAGTGAGCAATTTCACATAAGCCGTTTCTCCGCAACCCGCGCACGCCCCTGAATACTCAAAAAGAGGTTTTACGAACTGTACGCCGTTCATAACATCTCTGTTAAACAATGACGGATCCGGATCCGGAAGGTCCAAAAAGAATCTGTGATTTTCTCTTTCTTTTTCCCTTAAAGGCTCTTGAGGTTCCATCTTAATAGCTTCTTTGCTCTTCATGGGGCAATATTCAACACAAACGCCGCAACCGGTACAATCTTCCGGAGAAACCTGAAGAGTGTAATAATAATCCTCGCGGCCCTTCGGAGGCTTGGGATCACAATATTTGAAAGTTTCAGGTGCATCTTTAACCAGGTCTTTCTTATAAAATTTCGCCCTTATTACCGCATGAGGACATACCATTGTGCATTTCCCGCACTGTATGCATGTTTCAGGGTTCCAGACGGGGATATTAACCGCAATATTGCGTTTTTCATACTGCGTAGTAGCGGTAGGCCATGTACCATCCCCGGGCATTTCAGAAACTTTTACCTTATCCCCCTCTCCTCTCATGATCTTAGAGGTAGTATTTTTTACGAACTCGGGAGCTTCGTCTGAAACCGTTTCCAGATCTTCCACTTTCCTGGTAATTTCAGAAGGAACTTTCACTTCCTGAATACTCTCCAGGGCTTTATCAACAGCTTCAATGTTCATCTGTACGACCTTATCTCCCTTTTTACCATAAGTGTTTTTTACGGCTTCCTTGATCGCGTCTATAGCTATTTTCTCGTCAATAACCTTTGATATGCTGAAAAAGGCCGTTTGCATAATAACATTTATTCTCCCGCCCAATCCTATGCTTTCAGCTATATTGATAGCGTCTATAACATAGAATTTAAGTTTCTTATCGACTATCTGCTGCTGAACCCTTCCCGGCAATTGATCCCATACCGAATCTTTGTCATAAGACGAAGTCAAAAGGAACGTCCCTCCTGTAACCACATTTTTAAGCATATCGTATTTCTCAAGAAAAGAAGGGTTATGACATGCCAGAAAGTTCGCCTGCGAAATAAGATAAGGACTCTGTATCTTCTTTTTACCGAATCTTAGATGAGATATGGTCACGGCTCCGGCTTTCTTGGAGTCATAAACAAAATATCCCTGAGCGTAATTATCCGTTTTTTTAGCGATTATCTTGATAGAGTTTTTGTTCGCCCCCACAGTACCGTCCGCCCCAAGACCGTAAAACATAGCCCGGTACACCTGATCGCTTTCTGTACTGAAAGAAGGGTCAAAATCAAGACTCGAAAAAGTAACATCGTCTTCGATCCCTACCGTAAAGTGATTCTTCGGAACATCCTGCCCTAGATTATCGAATACGCCCTTTATCATTGCCGGCGTAAATTCCGCGGAACCAAGACCGTATCTGCCGCCCACGATCTTCGGATACGTTTTGAACGGTACTGATCCTTTTTCCATCGCTTCGCCTATCGCTGTCCTTATATCCTCGTAAAGAGGTTCGCCCAGAGATCCGGGTTCTTTTGTCCTGTCAAGAACAGCAATGGCCTTGACAGTTGAAGGGATCGCGGACATAAGCGCGTCAACACTAAAGGGACGATAAAGTCTGACCTTTATAACCCCGACCTTTTCCCCCGCGGCGTTCAGATAATCCACCGTCTCATGCACGGTTTCGCTGCCCGACCCCATAATAACAATAACCTTTTCGGCGTCTTCAGCGCCGACATACTCAAAAAGTTTATATTGCCTGCCTGTAATAGACGCGAATTTATCCATAGCTTTCTGAACTATATCAGGACACGCGTCATAATACTTGTTCACCGTTTCCCGTCCCTGAAAGAACACATCCGGATTCTGGCTTGTGCCCCTGAGAACTGGATGTTCCGGGTTTAACCCCCATTTCCTGTGCTTCCTTACCAGCTCATCGTCCATCATCGCTCTCATATCTTCCTGTACGAGTTCTTCTACTTTCTGTATCTCATGAGAAACTCGGAATCCCTCAAAAAAATGAAGGAACGGAACCCTGGATTCAAGTGTAGCTGCCTGAGATATCAACGCGAAATCCATAGCTTCCTGAACACTGGTCGAAGAAAGAAGAGCCCATCCGGTACTTCTTGTAGCCATAACATCAGAGTGATCACCGAATATTGATAATGCCTGGCAAGCGATACTTCTCGCGGCAATATGAAATACCGTAGGCGTTAATTCTCCGGCTATCTTGTACATATTGGGGATCATCAATAAAAGTCCCTGAGAAGCGGTAAAAGTAGTGGTCAAAGCCCCCACGGTAAGCGCTCCATGAACAGCACCGGAAGCGCCCCCTTCCGACTGCAATTCGACAACTTCCGGGACCTGCCCCCATATGTTTTTTTCGCCTTTGGCGGATTTCTCATCCGATATCTCACCCATAGGCGATGACGGTGTAATAGGATAGATCGCTATTACTTCGTTTATAGAATGCGCTACATGCGCTACGGCACTGTTTCCATCATGAGGAACCATGTTACGTTTCATTTAAAGACCTCCTGTAACTGATAATTTTGTGTTTTAATAAAATATGTGTGTGAATAAGATTTTTAAGAAAGTTATTTTATCACAATAACGTATAGTTGTTAAGTAAATAAAGCAGCTTGGGCTACCTTGCGTGCCCTTTGTGAAAAAACCTGGCATTATCGCGTTATCTTTATACGAACTAAACTTCTCGTTTTCGGATCTTCTCAACTTCTCTATGTTACATATAAAGTATAAACCGCCGGACATTAAACTCGTACGCCTGTTGGGAGAGATATTTCGCGTCCGGCACAAAAAAGGCGGATCAACCGGTTGATCCGCCTTTTTTATTTTTTGTAAACAACTAGCTTATACCGACTGCCCCTCCGATAGGTCGGGTTGATCCTGCCGTACGGCACCTGAGGAAAAAGACAGGAACATCCCCATAAAAGATATCATCATGACCACCGGTATATATGACTGTACCGCGGCATTCACAACAGCAATAATATACTGGCTTATTACCGGACCCGTCGGGATAGTCAGAACACCGATCAACGCCCCTATTATGAAAGATATACCCAGACTTATAAGAAGCAGCACTAAAAAAAGTCCCAATGTTTTCCAGAAATTCGAAATGCTTGTCATGATACCTTTTTTAAAAGCTGCTATAGGCCCTATATCATCGGCAACAATAGCATATATCGGGTATATTAAAAGCGTTATTATCCCTAGAGAAGATGCCGCTACTAAAACGACCACTATCAGCCTTGTAAAAGTGTTATCCCCTAGAAGCAGGATACCCGCGCTGATAAGTCCTAGGATCAGAACGACCAGAATAGCTATAATGATGTAAACAACTAGGAGACCTAATATTCTTAGATAATATTTTTTCCCATAATCCAGGAAACGCGACAGGTTCACATTAGCCGTTTTTAGCTTGTCTTTGACTATTCCCAGAGCTCCGCCCTGCAGAAATATGAAGATCAGGAAAAAAATAATGCTTGATATAACTGAAAGTGCCATTGTAAGAGGCTCTCCGGCCCTGGCCGGGTTCGTTAATGGCACGCTTAAAACGCTCACTATTACATTAAAAATAAAAAAGATACCTATAATTTTTATCAGGCTGTTAGCCGCGCTAAAGCCTTTTTTTACAGCATCCATAATCCCCATAAATCCTCCTTAAAAATGAATTGATAGAACAACTTAAACAAATGTATAAGATAACGTTCCTAAGTAAAGTATAATGATTAATAATATCGTGTCAAGCTGATATATATAAGCCGGCGAGCAGAGATAACATCCTGCCTGCACCTGTGGATCAAAGATGACGCCGTTCCTCCATGGCTCTTTGAAGCGTCGCGACATCAGCATATTCCTGTCTTCCTCCTACGGGTACCCCTCTGGCT
>CAYMTI010000085.1:0-6116 GCA_964393315.1 uncultured Planctomycetia bacterium | reverse complement strand
GTCTTAATTGCAGATAACTTGGCAAAGATCGTAGATCCGGTATTCAGTTCTTCGGGGCCATATAACGGATTCAATGTCCTTTTATCTCTTTATGCGTTCGCTTTTCAGATATTCGGAGATTTTGCCGGATATTCAAACATAGCAAGAGGACTTGGCAAATGTATGGGGTTTGATATAATGGTAAACTTTAATCTGCCCTACTTTTCGGTAAACCCAAGCGACTTCTGGAAAAGATGGCATATAAGCCTTTCTACATGGCTAAGAGACTATCTGTATATACCGCTGGGTGGAAACCGCACAGGAACTTTAAATACATACAGGAATCTTCTAATAACAATGATTCTTGGCGGGCTATGGCACGGAGCAGCCTGGACATTTGTTCTTTGGGGATTTTATCAAGGCGTACTCCTTATCTCCCACAGATTATTACTCCCTTTTTTGTCATCGTTCGCAAAAAAAGCAGCTTTTTTCTCATCAAGGACATGGAATGTTATTTGTATCATAATATTTTTTCATTTTGTATGTTTCGGCTGGTTGATCTTCCGGGCTAACAACATACAACAAATATTAAGTATGTGTCATTCTCTGTTATTTAATTTTAAAGTCGATATAGGTTCCGGCCTTGAGAATACGATAATGAGTTTAGCGCTTTTCTCAGGAACACTTTTGCTTATTCAACTATTACAGGGTTTCAAAAAAGACCTTTTAGCGGTTTACAGATTGTCCGCAATACCCAGAATATTTATTTATGTTTTTCTCTTCTTTTTAGCATTAATATTCGGAGTTACTAACGGTGAAGAATTTATTTATTTTCAGTTTTAAAAAAGCGCCATATTATTTTCTGGCCAGTATAATTATATTTCTTATTTTGGAAATATTACTTTCAAATTCTCCTTGTTTCTGGAGAATCCTATATGAATACAGCACCCCTGGATCAGGAAACGACGCTTTAAGATTTCAAGCCCAGCTTAAAATGATGTCAAAAGAACCGAAAAACAAAAAGGTCCTTTTGACCGGATCCAGCCAGGTAAGAGAAGGGATTGATATTTCTCAACTCAACTCCGCATTCATGAAAAGAAATACTGTCTTTTATAATCTGGGCGTCTCCGGAGGAGCACAGCCCATAGATGCTTTTATGTACAAAGAAAAACTTATAGAAAAATATCCGGAAATGATCGTTTTCGGTTGTTTCATAGGCAGTTTTTATGATAATTATAAATTCGAAAAAATTAAGTATTATTTTTCCCCGTGCATAATACCTTACTTTTACAAATATATCGGGATAAAAGAACTTTACGGATACAAAGGTTGTTTTCTCGATTCTTACCTGGGACTGGCCCTCCCACTATACAGATACAGAGAAAGTATCGGGTGGCTGGGGTTAAAAATATGTAGCTCTATCATGAGGGGGAAACCTCCCCTCAAGCGTAATTTTAGATTTAGCAAAGATCTGTCTGAAGAAAAACTGAGAACCCTTATCCGCGAACTTGACACAGATAAGTTTTCAAAGACTAGTTACACCATTTTGAATAAAAAACTTTTCACTACTTTTTCAAGATATATCCGAAAAAACGGGATTAAACTGCTAATAATAGATATGCCAACTAACCCCATGATAAAAAACACTTATAATAAAAACATAGATGAAGAATATGAGCAATTACTGATTGACACAGCTAGGGCCGAAGGATATCTTTATTTAAGCCGAAGCCAACTGCCTGTTTTTTCAGAAGAAGATTTCATAGACTTTACTCACTTAAATGCTAAGGGCAGGAAAAAACTTACTGATTTTCTAGAAATTTATTTGAACGGTAAAATATAAACTACCTGGAGGTAATATGAATAGAATACTTGTTCCTGTAGATTTCTCGGATATTACTGAGCCCCAGATATCCGTATCGGTTAAAATGGTTAAGGCTTTCAAGGGCAAATTGTATATTCTCCATGTCGAGCCCCCTGACCCCTTTTTTGTCGGGTATTCCGCCGGACCACAATGTGAAAGAGACTGTATCGCTGATCAAATAAAGAAAAATCGATCGAAACTTGAACAGATCAAATCGGAACTTACAGAAAATAACATTGATATATATTCCAAAGACATTCAAGGACCTACTACAGATAAAATACTAAACGAGGCGATAGATTTTAAAGCAGACTTAATAATATTGGGCTTTCACAAACACGGTGTTTTAAAAAATATCTTACAGGGTAACATCATACAGGATATAATAAATAGATCATCTTGCCCTGTAATGCTTATACCAGGACATAATGAAAAAAAATAATAAAGATCTTATTATCGGCATTTCAGCTTTTGACAATGATTCTTCAGCTTCAATTTTGAAAGACGGTATTATTTTAGCGGCTGCTCAGGAAGAACGTTTTACTCGCATAAAGAATGACGCCTCTTTCCCCTCGAATGCGATAAAATACTGTTTAAAAGAAGCTAAAGCGGATATCGCAAATATTCATACGGTGGTATTCCACAAAAGGCCGCTAACCGACTTTAAACCGGTATTAGAAAATTTCTATGCCGCTCCCAAAAATATTTCCTCTTCACTCAAGCAAATTGTTTCCTGTTACAGGAAACATCGATATGTTAAGAATAAGATCAAAGATCACTTCTGCGCCGGAACAAAAATAATATTTGAAAAAAATATGTCCGCTTTAGCCGCTAGCGCATTCTTCCCGTCCCCATTTAAAGAAGCAGGCCTTCTTATTATAGACAGTTCTGGGGAAACGGAAACGACCGGGTTAGGTATCGGTCGAAAAAATAAAATAAAAATATTCAAAAAAAATCATTTTCCGCATTCAATAAAACATTTATACTCCGCTTTTACTGAATTCTGCGGATTCAGGCAAAATTCCGGGGAATATAAGTTAATGGGACTGGCTCCTTACGGTAATAATATCTACGAAGATCTGATTTTCAAAAAAATTGTCAATATCAAGAAACACGGCTCATTCAAGATAAACCTATCTTTTTTTGATATCAGTTCGAGCCGACTTCTACCGAACGATAAGTTTGCCGAAATTTTTGGTATAGGACCACGAAACGACGGGCCTGAAATAGCTCAAGTATATATGGATATAGCCGCTTCCATACAATCGGCCACCGAAAAAATGATCCTAATACTGGCCAGATACCTGAAAAAAAGAACTAAATGCGAGAATATATGCCTTTCCGGCGATCTCGCTCTCAATTGTGCCGTAAACGGTAAACTTTTGAAAAGCCGTATATTCGAAAATATATGGATACAACCCTCTCCCACTAATTCAGGAGCGGCTCTTGGAAGCGCGATCTTACATTGGTCAAAAAACAGAAAAACGGACGGTATAATAAAAAACAGTAAAGATCTCATGAAAGGCTCATTGTTAGGCCCATCCTATACGGATAACGATATAGAATATTATTTAAAAACGGTCGGGGCTGCCTATGAAAAGATCCCTCAATATACATTATTCGAACGCGCGGCGGATCTTATCGCCGAAGGCAATATAATAGGATGGTTTCAGGGAAGAATGGAATTCGGCCCCAGGGCACTGGGCTCCAGAAGCATTTTAGCAGACCCCAGGCGAAAAGAAATGAGAGACTTAATAAATCATCGAATAAAACTGAGAGAATCTTTCCGGCCTCTGGCGCCCAGTATTATTGAAGAAAAAACTAAAGAATTTTTCGATCTTAAAAAAAGAAGCCCTTATATGCTTTTAGTTGTCCCGGTGAAAAAGGGAAAACGATGCGATATAAACCTAAATGACTATCAGGGATTATCAAAAAAAGAACCTTGTCTTTCTGTAATACCTGCAGTCACACATGTGGATTTTTCATCCAGGGTGCAGACAGTTAATGAATGTGATAATAAGCTCTATTACGAATTAATTAGAACGTTTTCGGAAAAATACGGATGCCCCATTGTAATAAATACGTCTTTTAACATGAGAAATGAGCCTATAGTATGCAGCCCCAAAGATGCTTATGAATGCTTCACAAGATCAGGCCTGGATCGGCTTATAATAGGGAATTTCATTGTGAAAAAAGACTACCCCTATCAAAAAGGATGATAGGTGAAAACTATTCTATTATCGCCGGCTTCAACCTTAACGGCCATAAGAATATCTTTAAATATAAATATTTTCTTTTTCCCCCCGTTAACACTCGCTTCCCACCCGGGGAAAAACTGCTGTGAGAAAACGAAAAAACCGGGCGCGTCATTGTTCAGTATAAATTCAATATGCCCATCTTCCTCTCTCACTATATTAATATTCTGATCGGATATAAAAGTTCCCTTTATATCCGAAGCATAAAAACCTTTTTTAAAAGGGGAATCAAATTCATATAAACAAATACCGTCTTCTTTCGCTTTTTCTTGAAGATGCTCGGCATCGATGTCTCGCCGTGACACTACATATTTTATGTTCAGCATGCGGAAAAGATCATAATCCTCATCATTAAAGTGCATTACGGGTTTTCTAAGCCCTATAGAATCGTCAACTACCTGAAAATCCTTTAGCAATGAATAATACTTCTTCGCGGCAAGCGGTGAATAAACGGCTACACTATCAAGTCCGAAAAACATGTTAGCGTTAGGAAGCGCCCATACGGGCAGACTTCCTTCTTTTATATCAAATGGCAGTATTCTGTAATCTTTCGATCCATTTTTCAGGATCTTAAAAATACGAGGAGCCGCCGGGACCAGAGAAGAAAAATTATTCACATTTTCCGCATATCCTCCGGGGAAAAACCTGTAGCACCATAGATTTATTAATATGATACAAATCGCCAATATTTTAAAAATCGATCGGTTATTATTTTTTCTCAAACTTATCTTTCTTGAAATAAGGAAATAAGAGAACCCGGCGGAAACGGCCAAAAACAACAACGATATAAGAAGATATTGCCCGTGGATCATAATACTGTCGACCATGGAATTATATATGTTATTTATTTTAGTATGGTAATCACCAATATCATATCTATGATAAGGCGAACCTTCTATAAATCTTTGCACGAAATACTGCCCCATACGGAGGATAAAATCCTTACCAGAAACAAGTATAAAACGGGCCATGGCTAACGTCAAAAAGGAAATATAGATTGAAAAAAGAAAAGTCCTAGTATCCTTCGACCGGACGGAAAATCGTTGTCCGAAAAAATGTGTAAACCCCACCCCTGCAAGTAAAGAAACGCTAAAAACAAAGAAAAAAACAAATCTGGAGGGAGCTCTAAAAGTGTAAAATTTTAGTAGTTTGACCGCCATAATATATATTGGATTGAACCATCCAAGAGCAAAAAAAACAGCAATACCTCCGATAAAAACGGCAGGCTGTATATTTTTTTCCCATTTTATGGATTTCAATACCGAAACAACAAACAGAACCGAAAGGCTTCCGATAAAAAGATCTTCAGTAGTGATCTGGCCTTTGAACCTGAAAATAGACGGAAAGTATATTGTAAGTATAGAAACGGGGTTGAGGGACCCCCACAGGGCAAAATCCAGAGATGAAATACGACCCGAGAATTTCACTACTTTCAATGTTAAAAAAAACTGTGGAAGAAAAAAGATGACCGGAATAAGCGAAACAGATAAAAACCTTATCACCCCTCTCCTGAGCTTAAGCTCATGGACAAATATCCCTGAAACAAGATAAACGAAATACAGTACAAAACTGTAGATGGCGGTCTGGAGAGAACCTGAAAGTATTTGGAATGTCATAACGACCGCCAGCAAAAAAAGAAACTTTCTGTCCTCCCTGTTGAAATAATATTCTATCATAAGAATACCCAGGGGGAAAAATGACAAAGACCGTACCATACCCAAATGATATCCAATGTTGCTGAACGCGCTACCGAAACATAGTATTATTGCGGATACAAAGCCTCCATATATATCAGCGCCGAGTTTTCTGGCGACAAAATATATAGCGGTACCGGCGATAAAAATATGAAACATCACGGAATAATTATAGGCCAGCTTAAAAGGCAATAAAAAGAAAAACATTAAATTAAGCGGATAAAAGCCCCCTACCTGCCCCTCCCCGATGAGGGGAAACCCGCAATGTATGCCCGTTACCCAGAAAGGAAACCTCATATTTTTTATTGCCGCGGAATACACTTT
>CAYMTI010000084.1:0-6124 GCA_964393315.1 uncultured Planctomycetia bacterium | reverse complement strand
TGGACTGCAATACAATCAATATAAAGGCTTTGAAAAAATCATTTTTTATAAGATAATAAAGGAAAATTATCATCAGGGGAAAAGCGAATGCCCGTGCGTGACCACCTACCATCTGACGTAAAAAAACCGGGGTGATCGCGTATATACACGCTCCGGAAGATGAAACAACCTTGTTCTTTGTAACATGTAACTCTATCTTGTAAAAATAAACAGCCGATACTCCTAGTAATACCGGGGGCAACATTTTCCCGACCATAACCGGATCCATTACAAAAGATAAGGGATAATACAGGGCCAGAATACCCCATGGCTGTATCTTCTTAGCGTATGTTGCCAATAGATCACCTTTAAAAAGGCTTTTATCCTGAAATTGTCTCATCCACCATGTATGCTGACGGACATCATCATTCAAAACATATGGGCTCAGGTATGAGGAAAACTGTGAATTTAACGCTACAAAAACAGCAAAAATGAATATAAAAAATTTAAATTTAAGATCAATATCCGGAGTAAGAACAATAATAATCGCCGAAAAACATAAATAAAAAATATAAGAAATACCCTTAAGAAAAAGAATATCCGCTCTTTCTATATAGAATCCCAGCGAATGAACCGATTGAGATCCTATCAAACCGTTCAGCAAAAAGATACTGTTACCGTTATAGATGTCAGATACTAACATGTGACCGAAAGACCGGTAGAACCAGGTTAAAGCCGATGCAAATAAGAGACCCAGGGCAAATATTATCAAAATGTTTTTATTTGAATTAGACGGCATTTATTAAGCCTTTCCTTTATCTTTCTTTCTCATTACCAGAAGCAAAGAATGTCCCGCAACTGGTGATAATATTATCGAGATCACCCGTTTAACTATTTTAACTATCAAATTTCCGCCCGTATAATCATGTAGCTTCTGCAACAGTGGCCGGGCTATTGTTATTTCATCCTTTATCCCTTTTATAGCGTTTAAAGGATACTTCTTGACCATTTCAAATCCAGTTTTTTGTAAACTAGCTATAACCATCTCCGAATTTAAGAAATACTCATAAAACTCTGATACGGCATCATTACTCTGGCATTCCTCATACCTTCCTAATGTTGCCTTCAGTTTTCTCAACGGAGACATATATGGAAAAGAAAGAAATAAATATCCCCCTTTTTTAATAGTCCTGTGCATTTCAGATACTATTTTTGAATACCCCTCCTGGAAATGCTCAATTACACCAAGAGACCAATATCCTGCAAAATGATCATTTTTGTACGGAAGGCTTCTAACATCCCCCCGATTAATATTTAATTCCGGAACATTATCATGTAACCACTTAACCGTATCTTCGGCAAAATCTAATCCTATCACCTGAAACCCGGCTTTCTTAAGCGACATGACATTTTCTCCTGTCCCGCATCCCCCCTCTAGTATAAGTCCATCTCCAGGAGATAAATATTTTCTTGTAATATTAGTAACAACCGTTTCTTTAATGCCTCGAATGTTATCTGTGCTTTTCAATTTTTCTTTCCAGACTTCATTCCAAAAATCAGCCCCCGGGTTCCTGCCGGTATGTATTATACGCTGTTTTTTCTTGTCAAAAAGTTTCATCTGATCTCTTTAAATTTATCGATAATAACTTTTATCCTGTCAGTATATTTATGCTTACTGATCACTTCCTGGTATCCGGCCTCAGCTATCCCGGATCTTTTCTGATCATCTAACAGATAAAAGTTAAGTTTTTCTTTCAGATCAGCCTCATCTTCAAAACAGATAATGTTCTCACCTTCCTTAAATAAGATCCTGACATCTTCCTGTTTATCCGAAAAAACAGGTTTTCTGCATGCCATAGTCTCAAAAACCTTAGGGCTTATCTGTTTACTGGGTATAGCATTATTTTGAAAATGCACGGCCAATACGATCTTGGCGGCTCCGTATATCTTAACCCACTCATCATAATTGACTCTTCCTCCTTTTATCTTTTCCCTTAACGGAGAATCTTTGGATAAATTCTCCCATCCAGGCCCCCATACAGATAGGTCAAAATCGGTTAGACTTTCAAGGACTTTTTGCCTATTGGTATAATATGAACCCACAAAAACCACATCAGAGGAATATCTTGCGTTTTGCGTTTCAGTCAAGCATACCGGATGATGCAGCCCGGGATCACACGCGAAGGGCAACAACTCGGTCTTTCTTGAATACTTATCCTTAATAAGTTCTACCGCCTCCGTTCCGGAACAAAAAATATGATCGTAAAATATCGCGGATCTCAATATATTGGAAAAATCCAGTGGAACATCTGTCGTCCATAAAAAAATCTTTATTTTCTGTTCTTTTATCGCCAGAACAGTCTCTCTCAATATCCTATGTCCTCCTATGACCATGCAAAAATCGGGACGAACACTTTTAACCGTTCTCACCAGCCTCTTATTCATGTTTTTAAGATCCCATTCGTGGAGCTCATGATTTTTTTCCCTTATTCTCCCTGGAATAAGAAAAGACCTATCGTTGAAAAAAATAAGTTCATGCCCCAATTCTCTGAACGCTTTCTCCCTCAATTCAACAGTATTGGTGAAATAAGGATTATGGTTCCCAGTCAAAAGTATTTTCATATTCTTTTAATTTACTTTATGTCTTATATTTTTTAAACTCTCTGAAATCAGACAAGTACTTAACTCTCGGGTATTCTATTAACAGCCAAAGACATATTTTAAAGACCTCCGGCGGCTTTACACCTGCCGCTTTTCGAAACCATGAAAAGGCCTCTTTCCATGTACCGTTAACGGCATGAAGTTTTCCTATCCTTTTCAAGTGAACAACATATATTTCCGGGTATTTACTGAACTCTATGGCATGTTTACTTATCATCGCCTCTCTTCCCGGGATCATTGCCGCAAGATCGGCAGATATCTGATCTCTATGCGCGTGAAGCTTGACCAATATTTCCGGCACAAAATCAAATTCATATTTTTCCGAGATCCTTTTCCACATATCCCAATCCTGGCAGCTTTTTAGCTCTTCATCGAATAGTCCGACCTCATCAAAGCATTCTTTTTTAACAAGAGCGGGATCCGTACCCCCTATAGTCGTCCCAATCAAAAGACGGTAGCTTAGATCTCCCTTCTCTTCAGGACTATAAGTTGTCAACACCCTATCGCCTCTCACTATTTCCGTCCCGCAATAAATAAGCCCGACTTTTTCCGATGAAGCTCTGAACTTTTGGACCTGTTTCCCCAGTTTATCCGGCATCCATTCATCATCATCATCAAGAAATCCTATAAACTTCCCTTTTGACGCCGATATACCGGTATTGCGGGCGGCCGACCCGCCCTTATTCTTTTCATGCCTAATATATTTCATACGCTCGTCAGCGAAACTTTTGACGACGTTCTGTGTGTCGTCCTCTGAAGCGTCGTCTACTATTATCAGTTCAAAATGATCATAAGTCTGATCAAGTACGCTTTTAACGGCTCGGGATAATACTCCCGCCCTGTTATATGTAGGAATGATCACGCTTATCAAAGGCCTTTCATTATTCATATTACTCTTTCATCAATCTCTTATATATCGATTCAAGTTTTTTATTCAGTTTTTTTATATCATATCTTTCCTCTACGAATTTACGCCCGGCAACAGACATAATAGGCCATTTTTCATGATCAGATATCAAATCTGCCAATCTCGCGGCTATATCCGAAACATCCTGTGGTTTCGCAAGATATCCGCTTTTCCCTTCAAGAAAAGTCTGATCCACACTGCCCACCTTGGCCGCTACAACAGGCAGCCCGGATGCCTGCGCCTCGATCAGGGAAACAGGCAAAGCCTCGGCTATACTTGGTAAAAGAAAAATATCCGAACCGTTAAGAAGATCACTCACTTTTTCATGTGAACAAACCCCGGCAAAAGATACGCTGTCTTCAAGACCTATACTATCGGCTGTCTCCTTTAATCCTTCCAGTAATGGCCCTCCCCCGGCTATAACGTATTCAAGATCGATATCCGGGAACCGTTTTTTCACCAAATAAAAAGCACTTATCCCCAGATCTAACCCTTTTTCCTTTACCAGACGGGCAACTGTAATTATTCTGATACAGGATCTTTCTCCGGTTTCGAGCTTCCTTATCCGAAAAGTAAACTTTGAAAGATCTATCCCGACCGGATGGTATAAAATTTTCTTCTCTGGAAAACCCAAAGCTATAAGGTTCCCGCGAGTATAATCCGAAATGCTCAAGAAACAGTCCCCTTCCTCTATCAATCTGCTGTATATAGACTCTTCTCGGGAAAGCGCCTTTCTTATATCATATCCGTGAAACATGGTTACAAGTTTAAAATTTATCCCCGCTTCTTTAAGTAACGCGCCCACATTACCATTAGTGCCAAAATGACATTGAACTATATCAAAATCACCAGCACTTCTGAAATTGCGTGATTTAAAGAAAACATTCAGAGAAAATGCCTCTTTGCCATACTTGAAAGGATCAAAAGACCTTAAAGTCCACACAGGATCCGTTAGACATCCCGTTAAAGCTTGCAGATAACGTTTTACTATACTTCCGGGTTTCCTGTTTATACAGTAAGTCCTGTCCATAAGACCATACTTACTCACATCCGGGGGAAGATCTTTTAATCCGGAAGGTTTTCCCGTAAAAATAGTAACCTCATGCCCCAGATCCATAAGCCCGGTGATCTGATTAAGTATGAATGTTTCCGATACGCTCGGGAACGTATCAACGATAAAAGCTATTCTCATATAGTATCCTTATCTGAAATTATGCTCAGACCATATGGCTATGGATAATAAACGCCATAAAAGAACCGGTGATCTTTTACACAGGTCTTCGTAATCTCCAAATCTCTTCATAACAGGATCTCTGCGGCCGAGTTCTTCCAATAAAGGCTTAAACACGGGACTATTACTCTTAAAATACTTTTTATAGGGAAAAGTAAAACCCATTTTTTTTCTTCTCCATAAGATCTTTTCCGGGAGATACGGTTCCATAGCCTTTCTCAGTATATATTTGGTCCACCCGTTCCTGAACAGATAAACAGCAGGCAATTTAAGCCCGAATTCCACCATTCTGTAATCCAGAAAAGGGAACCTGTGCTCTATCGGTATACCCATGGTAAAATGATCACTACTCCTCATATAGTAAGGTATCAAAGCGACGTCAAAATGGTACAACGTACTTTCATGAAAAGATAAGGACCTGTATCGCTTTTGACAGGAAAGAGCGGTTGTTCCCGGCATATCCTCAATAACAGTCTTATCCCTGCGTCTTAATAATCCTTTAAAAGGATAAAGGCTGTAATGTTTGATCATATGGGCCGTACTTTCTAATGTTTTGAACCTCCGGCAGAATTCATACCAATCGGCCCGAAAAAAATCTCTTTTGCCTTTCGCCTTTAATTCGCTGTAAGCTTTAGGCCAAAAACTGGCTTCATATCCGGCAAAGACTTCATCTCCTCCGGCGCCGGTAACGATCACATCAACCCCTTTATCCTTTATTCCCTTGAGCATCATATTGTGGGTGTAATCGTTAGGGTTGTCATACGGTTCCTCCATCAGGAGAGAAAACCTGCCGTAATCTTCCGTGAACTTATTTTCTATATTGCTTACCACGTTATAATCCAGATCGTAATTTTCAAGCATACTAGCGGCATACGGTTCCTCATCCGCCCCTTTGATCTTAGCCGTGAAAGTAGTTATCCTGCCCTCTGTCATTTCCGCCGCGGCAGCCACTACGCTCGAAGAATCAAGTCCGCCGCTTAACTCAAAAGCTATTTTCACATCCGCCCTTAATCTTAATTCCACGGACCTGAAAAAAATATCACGGAATTCCTTGACGGCTTCATCAAGAGAAATATCTGTCTCTGTCATCCTCGACAGGGGTTTAGACCAGTATTTCCTCACCGCAGAGTTCGATAAGGAATGTGCATCTTTTTTTATTTTTATAAAAGAAGCCGAAGGAATCGTCTTAATATGTTTATAGAAAGTTTTGTTGTCATGATCTTTTATACCTGTCTGAGCAAAACCTAGAACAACATCGGGATCAACCGTTTTTTCCCCGCCGCAAATACTCAAAAGAGTCTCTATATAACTTGAAAAAAATAAACCGTCTTCATTCTCACAGTAAT
>CAYMTI010000083.1:0-6156 GCA_964393315.1 uncultured Planctomycetia bacterium | reverse complement strand
AAAGCGCTTGTTCGACATCTGTCTGCCCCTCAGCCTCAAGCCCGTTAATAAAATCCAACGCTTCTTCGGTCATGCGTTCTGTAGCTTCTACAGAGGAGGCCCTGAACTTTATAAGATCCCCTCGAAAAGCAACAAGATTGAATCTGTCTCCCTCATTAAGATCGGTAATTATCTGTTTTAAGCCTTTTTTAATAAACCCGAGTTTTTTTCCTGTGATACTTTTGGAAGAATCAACAAGGAACATCACCTCTTTAGGCATAGCCTCAAGCCGGACTCCATTTTTAACTTTTATTATAAGTCTAAAATAACTGTCCCCGTCATCCGGATCGGTATATGTACTCAAAAGAATATCTATGTATTTTCCTATATCTTCATAATCGCCCTTCTCATCGGCGTACATATCCGAAATCATGTTCCCGGCCAGCGGAATCTCTGCGGTAATACCTGAAAATCCGGATTCCGAAACCTCACTAAAAGGTCCCGCCTTTTCTTCTATCTGGATCTTATCATAACCGCTGAGATCCTCTTCCCCGGTTTCAACAAGTTTTTCGCTGGAAAGTTTACCCGAAAAAGATCTTTTAGGCGGGTCTATCTCCTCTCTGGCCTTTTCCTCTTCTGTTCTCAGTATATCTTTCGGATTAAGCTCAGGAAGATTTTTATTTTTCATCTTCCGATCGTTCAGCATATCCTTTTTTTTCTGAAGAGATAGATCTTCCCGGGATAGATCTTCGGCTGCCATAGCTTTCATGAATTTATAACCGGAAGGAGTTTCTTTTTTGGACATTTTGATCTTTGTCACCGGGTTTTTTTTCGCTGAGAACAATGAAACCTCTTCGGCTTCTTTCTTAACTTTTTTAATGCGGAATATTTTACGGGTATCCTCCAAAAAACGATTCATACCCGAAAGGTATATATGCGGCGTTACTGCGAAAAAAATACCGTGAACAGCAACAGAAAAAAATAATGCCAGAATTATCGTTTTTTCTATTTTTTTCACGCCACCCCTACCTGACAAATTGTTCGGCTTTTTGCGCCTGTAAAGTACCGGGATATCTTTCTATAAGTTCCTTGAAGGCCTCTTTAGATTCTTTTTCTTTTCCCGCGTTCTGAAAAGATATCCCGGCGGACAAAAGAGACTCGGGACATAGATCCTTATCTTCATAAAGAATGGCTACCATCATATATTGTTTCGCTGCTTCGTTATAATCCTTCTTCCGGAAATAAACATTCCCTATTTCATAACGGGCAAAAGCGGCTGTTTTGTTATCCTGCTGACTCTCAAGTGCTTTTTCCAGATACGAAATTGACTTATCATACTCCTCTTTCGCATAATATGCCTGCCCTATACCCAGCAAAGCTCTTTCCTTATACGGGGAAGACGCCCCGGAAGATATCGCTCTTTCAAAGGATCTTATAGCTTTGTCCATATCTCCCTGCTCACGATAATTTTTGGCATAAAGATACTCAATATCACCGGAATCCTCTGAATCAGGATATCTTTTACTAAAAAGATCCAGCACAAAAAGAGACTTTTTATTGTCTTTTTCCGCCATGTAATAATCTGCCAACCATATAAAGACGCCCTCTGGTACCTTTATACCGTCCGGTTGAGATATTAGTCTATAATACTCCTCCGCTGCGCTTTTCTTGCTGCCTTTCTTGAAATAACAAAAAGCTAAAGATTCAAGAACGTGAGGATAAAGGGCCCCATCGGCAATGGTTTTTTCGTCTTTAAGGACGCTACGATATTTCTCTATTGCCTTATCCCATTCACCTTTCTTCTGGTAAGCCTGACCCAGGGAAAAAATAACATAATTTTTAGCTCCGGAATCAGGAAACGATCCTAAGAAATCCTCAAAAGTACTTATCGCTTCGTCATTCTCGCCTTTTTCGAGATAGATATTACCCAGTTGATATACGGCTTTTTCTCTCAGGGGATCGCTGGGATACTTTTCTAAGAACCGTTCATATAACCGGATGGCCTCATCATATCGTTCTAGACCGTAATTATCTTGAGCCGCCTTTAATAACATAGTAGGACTTCTCTTATCTTCGGGATATCTTTTCGCGAAAATAAGATAAGTTTCAATTGCTTTTTCTTTTTCTCCAAGTTTAGCATATATCCATGCCGTCTGGTGATCGGCTTCTTTCCGGAATTCCGACCCGGGGTATTCTTTTTTTAACTCCTCATAAACGGATAAAGCTTCATCACTATCTCCTTTATCCGTTAAGACCCTGGCCTTCAAATACATTGCTTCATCTTTTCTCTCCCCGCCTTTTTCGTGATAGATCCGGAGTTTTACCAAACAATCATTATAAAGCCCCAAACGAAATAATGCCCAGCATTCGTTAAGAAGCGCCTTTCGGGCAAATTCCGTATCAGGATAAGATTCGGCGGCCTCGGCATATGCTTTACAGGCTGAAGTATAATCTTCCATATTAAAATATCTGTTCCCGATAATGAACAATAATTGGGCTCTGGTATCGGGATTTTTGACTTTCGGAATAAACTCTTTGGCCTTTTCAATTAAGGGCTGAAACTCTCTATTTAAATGAAGGCAAGATAAATATCCTATAACGGCACTATCGAAAACATCGGCAGACACAGGATCATCAATAACCATCTGATAAAACCTTTTAGCCTCATCATATTCTCCAAGATCAGAATAGATACTTCCCGCGCGCAGCGCGGTACGCTCTTTAAGCCCCTTACTGGAGGCAGTATCTACCGCTCCTGAAAAAGCCTTTGCCGCCGCTTCCGAATCTCCTTTCTTAAGATATAATTCACCGACACTTATATACGCAAAGGTCAGATATCTGGAATTTTGTTTTTTTTCTATTATTTCATTGAATATTTTTTCCGCCATATCCAATTTTTTTGTCTCCATATATACCAATCCCAGATAATATTCCGCCGCCGATGTTATTTCGGCGGAAACTTGTATGCTGATCAGTTTTAAAAGTATTTTTTCGGCTTGCTTATATTCTTTTTCTCCGTAAAATATTTGCGCAAGTCTCAGTTCAGCCATATTCCTCAATGACGATGAAGGAAATCTGTCAATAAAACTGATATAGCGTTCTCTGGATTCGCTGTAGCGTTCGGATAGAAAATAACTTTCTGCTATTCTGAAAACAGCTGTCTCGGCTAAATGGCTTCCCGGATACTTTTTTAGAAATTCCTCATATCCTTTGATCGACATATCATACATACCGCGCGCAAAAAGACCGTTGGCGAAATCAAATTCTTCCATTTCGACATTGGAGGAAGTCTTTTCCTCCGACGGATGACAATATACGGTAAACCCGCATACAAAAAAAACAACACAGATCATTATTAATAAATTTTTCTTCATGGTATTCCCGTAAATTATGTTCTATCTTCTTTCATAGTAGCGAAAGACACGTTCCATATATCCGCCCCTGCGCAAATATCAAGAACCCTTATTACATCTTTGTGATAAGTATTCTTATCAGCCCGTATTATTACGGGCTGCCCCTTATATAGCTGAGCTACCCTTTTCAGCATATGTTCAAGGTCCGGATAAGACATTTCCCTCTGATTAATAACTATACTGCCGTCTTTTCGTATATTTATTATTATCTCACCCGGAGAACGCTCCATATCTTTGGATTTTTTAGCTGTTGGTACCGTTATATTCATCTCTGATTCAAGCTGATAAAAGATAGAAGCTGACATGAAAAATATTAATAAGAGAAAAACTATATCAATAAGCGGCGCCATTTGTATGTTGGGTTTTCCCTCCGCCTGTAACTGCCTGTTCCCGGTAAAACGCATAAAATATCCTCCCTTAAGACCGATCAGCTCTTTTTTTCCGTCAAAAGATTATAAAGTTCCACAGAAATATTCTCGTGCCACGCTATAACATCCAGTATTTTTCCCTTGAAAAAAGAGTGAAATATCATCGCCGGGATCGCTATTATAAGCCCTGTAGCCGTAGTAACCATAGCTTTTGAGATCCCGCTGGCTAAAAGGATGGGTTTAACCGCGCCCGTTTGAAAAGCTATGACATTAAAAGCCTGGATCATACCCAGAACGGTCCCTAAAAGCCCTACCATAGGTGAAATAGCCGCTATGTCGGCCAGATAGCTAAGCCTTTGCCATAGACCGTCCGCGCGCCTTCTTCCTTCATCTTCCATAGCTTCCTTTATTATTACTTTCTCCCTGTCCATTCTGGTCAACCCGGCCTCAAAAACATCCGCTATTAGATTATCCGCATTTCTGCAAATCGCTTTGGCTTCATTAAAGCGGTTCTCCTCTATAAGGGTTATCGCTCTTTCCAAAAAAGCCTTGGGGATAAGCCTGTCAGGCTTTATCGTAATGAAATAAAAAATGATCAATGTAAGGGCCGCTACTGACAGGAAAGCAAGAACTATCATAACCGCTCCGCCTGACTGTATGGTCTGCCATAATGTCATACCCTGAGAGGAATTATCTGAATCGGGTATATATTTTTCAATATTCCCGGCACTGAAACATATAGCGGGAACGATCAATGAAAATATCAGTATAAGGAACGCACACTTTAAAAAAGACCTATTTTTGCATATCATATTACCCCCTTCTAAGATAAATAAACGGGATCCCTAAGTAAACCTATACAACTATATATACTTTATTTGCAACGTTAGTTCAAGTTTTATTAATACATATATTATGCATTAGGATAAAACCTACTTCTTAAAAATATAATTTATCTGCCGACAAATAAAAAGGAAGGTATGTTCTCATATGTAGTAACTATCTCTTATGTAAAGTATTATACGCTCTCTGTCACACTTACTCATTTTTAGTATTTTAATTCCCGATTGAATAGTTTCACGTCCAGGATCATCATTCCCGAATCCGTTTTTTTTTACCCAGGCTACTTCCCCGACAAAAAAAACAGGTATATCATCATCCGGAAGGTTGATCTCTAATTCAACCTTCTGATCTTTTACTAACCTTCCTCGAGTGGTAATACCTATGCCTCCGGTGGATATATCGTTGATAGTCACTTCTGAACTCACACAATCCATCTCAGAACAACTTAGAGGCCGAAAGGAAACCCCATATCTTTTATTTTGTCTTTTTTCAGTTTCCATTTTCCATCACACACTTAAAGGATACACTCAAAATACACACCATTATTAACTCTATATTAATATTATACACTAGGCGATATAGTAATGCCAACGTTACAATTATTTATTCAATTCCTCCCAATACCGTTCCTTTTTCACCATTAGTATGGCAGACATCATTACACAGCATTACAATAAGCTGCATGAAGCACCGAGAAATTAAAACATTAAAAAGCTTCCTGGATCATACAGAGAGCATCCGGGAGACTCAAGCGTACAGGAATTATGTTCTATGATAAAATTCCTGATCCTGCTGCCATCTTTATGCTCCGCGAGATCTCCGAAAAACATTATCTTACCGCAGGGCAGGTTCCCGGACGCTCCCCCTATAAATCCATATTTTTCTCCGGGAAGGGTTATCCCTCCCGTAGAAATAAAAAGCACTTCTATATTCTTATCTTCAAGAGCTTTTTTCATCCCAGGGTCCGCGGTAATCGCCGCGTTTTCTCCTATCACAACAGAAGAACATCCTGCATATCCCTGATTAACATTTACAGCCTCATATCCCCTTCTTGACATTTCCGCTAGTATTACCGGATCCGTATACTTCAATGCGTGGAACATATACTTCCCCACTTTTAAGGCGTTATATCCGCAGGTTAAAGGATATTTTCCTCGTTGTTCTCTTTGCCCCTTAATAAGAGATATACCCAGGTTAAGGATCTCATTCAATTTACTCTTGTTTATGCATGGAGAATAAATAAGCGTTTTTTCATCGACTTTAAAAAAAAATATATCGGGATGAAATTTAATTGAATTATATACTTTAACCCCGGCCGTAAAAAAATCATCTCCCAGTCCCAGGAAAAAACACCCCGGATAGGCCTTCCTTATATTATTCAAATAGATCTCCGGCAATCGGCTGTCATAGATGATCAACATATTTCTTTTATATCACCTCTTTTAAAACGAGTTTTTTGTATCTAGTTCGGCTTTTTGCATTTCTTCCAGTTAAGATTTACTATACGCATAACAGCCTTATCTATATAATTGCTTTATTATTTTACTGCCTCG
>CAYMTI010000082.1:0-6156 GCA_964393315.1 uncultured Planctomycetia bacterium | reverse complement strand
TTGTCTTTCAGCTGCACCAGGGCTCCGCCCTGTATCTTCTTTATTTCGTATTTGTCCGCGCTGATATCCCCTTTACTTTTCAAGATACGCAGGTTCTTTTTCCGGGCGAATACTTCTAACGCTTCCCGATCATATCCCGGGGCTATTACGCATTCGACAAAATCTGCTTCGTCAAGTATGATCTCCGCAAGCGGACCGTCTATGATACCATTGAATCCCATTATACTGCCGAACGCACTGAGCCTGTCAGAATCAAGCGCGTCTACATAAGCTTTAGCAAGAGTCTCCGCCTCCGCCATCCCGCACGGGTTGTTATGTTTTACTATGCTCACGGCAGGTTTTTTAAAACTATTGACCATTTCGTAAGCGGCGGAAAGATCAAGAAGGTTATTGAAAGAAAGCTCCTTTCCCTGGATCTGTTCAGCGCCGATTATCCCGCTGTCTATGTGTCCGATCTCCCTGTATAAAGCGGCCGGTTGATGCGGATTCTCTCCGTACCTCAGTTTACGGGCCATTTCAAGGTCCATATCTATATTTTGAGGCAGAGCTTCCTTCGTATCCTCCGCTTCTTTGGAAAAATATCCCGCTATCATTGCATCATATCTGGATGTATCCCTGAACACCTCTATGGCAAGTTCTCTCAAAGTCCCGGGACTGATCGAACCTCCGGAAGTCTCAAGTTCGGATATTATTTTTTCGTACTGCCGGCAGGAACTGACTACCGCGACCGACTTGAAATTTTTGGCGGCGCTTCTAAGCATGGTAGGACCGCCTATATCTATGTTCTCAATAGCCTCTTCTTCTGTCGTTTCCTTTTTGGAAACAGCCGTTTCGAAAGGGTAAAGATTCACAACCACCATATCTATAAGTTCAATACCGGCGGCTCTTATCTGTTTCATATGCTCGTCATTATCCCTTAAGGCTAAAAGGCCTCCGTGTATTTTGGGATGTAATGTTTTAAGCCTCCCGTCCATCATCTCGGGAAAACCGGTGTGATCGGATACTTCCGTAACTTTCACCCCCATTTCCTCTATTTTCTTCGCAGTCCCCCCGGTAGAAAGTATCTCTACTCCGAGCTTATCCAATACCCGTACAAGGCGTTCCAGCCCCGTCTTATCCGAAACACTTATCAATGCTCTTTTAATCTTCACCGTTCTGTCCTTTCTTTTTTTGTCCGCGGCCGGCAACACGTAAGACTTAGATTGTTACACGAAAACCGAAGGCCCGCTTTACGCGGGAATGGATCCGGACCGGTCATAAATACCGCACCCCGTAATACTTAAACTGATACCGGTAAGGATATATAGACCGCTGCCCGCGCACTCCCTATATTTTCATTACTTTGAGTTTCATTTTAGTTACGCTTATCTCTTTCTCCAGATCGACCTTCTCTGATTCTTTAAGCGCACGTATCTTATGTAATGTCGAAAGCCGGTCATTCCAGGTAGAAAGCTCTTCCTGGGTCAAAGACAGGTCCTCTTTCTTATTAATAAGCTTCGTTATTTCCCGTGTATCTTTATTGATCTGATAAAGGCTTTCCGAGATCCTGTCGTGTTTTCTTTTAAGCTCGATAAGATCCCGCTGAAGCTGTCTTCTTTCCGGTTCTATCTGCTGTTTTATGTTTTCTATGGCGCCCGCGTTCTGCTTCAACAGCTCCTCTTTCCTGGCCTTGAGCATATATATCTGTTCGTCGATCTTCTCTTTTTCTCCGGAGAACCGAGCTTTTTTCATGGTTATCTGTTTTCTCAAAGCGTTTCGTTTTTGGAGGTTCTCCTTAAAAGAAGGATCGAACTCAAGGATAGTCTTTTCCGTTTCCTGAAGATCCTTACCACATCCCGGAATAGACACGGCCATAAGTAAAAAAGCCGCTATGCTAAGAAGGCACGCCCCGTATCTCGCAGTTAATTTCATGTTCATTTTATTTCTTAAGTTTTATATTGTCCTTAAATTCACTGAGTCCGGCAGCGACAGCGATCAGCCCACCCGTTATCAAAAGAAGGGGCAAAACACCCCTGATAACAAACAAAAGCTCATACCACCAGGCGATCAGAAGTATAAGCCCCAGAACAGTGACTATACCCCCTATAAGAAGACTTAAAACTTTACCCATAATAAAACCTCCCATGCTCTATTGTTAAAAAACACCGGACAAAAGGTATCACGTTTAGTCAAACCCGAGTCCGGACTTCTTTTATCTTAAAAAAACAGAGGCTATGCTTAAATATATGAACACGCCGATCACGTCATTAAGTGTTGTTATCAGCGGACCCGAAGCTATAGCGGGATCTATCCTCATCTTCTTGAAGAGTACAGGCGCCATAACCCCTACTATATTGGACCACACCACCACGAGAAAAATGGCCAGCCCCACTATTAATCCTACCATTGTGCTTTTTTTCCAGAAATGAGCTATCAGGCTTAGTGTCACCCCGCAAACACCTCCCAGTCCCAGGGCTATTTTCAGCTGACGCCAGATCTCATCCAAGACTTTGAAGTATTTAAAATGTCCAAGCGCTATTTCCCTGACGACTACCGTTGAAGCCTGTACTCCGCTGTTACCCCCCGTAGCGGTTATCACCGGGATAAAAGAGACCAGCGCTATCGTCTCTGCAAGGGTAACTTCGAACATCTGAATAATGATCCCGGTCAATATACTGCCGAACATGCATGTTATGAGCCAGGGAAGCCTGTTCTGCGCCGCCTTTAAAGTCGATTCGGTTCCCTCTTCTTCCTCGATCGTTCCGGTCATATGACTGATATCTTCGGCATGTTCCTCGTCGACAACGTCCATGATATCGTCCACTGTAATACGCCCTATTATGCAGCCTCCGACATCCGTGACCGGAAGAGAAAATAGATCGTATTTTTTTATTATCCGCGCCGCTTCTTCCTGATCAACGTCCGCCGCTATGTTATGAACATCGCCGGACATGATCTCTGATATTCTGGTCCCGGGCGGTACCGTGAGCAGCTTCCTGATAGGCACTACCCCTTTTAATCTGCCGTCATCTCCGGTCACGTAAACATAAAAAACCTCTTCGTCAACCTCCAGACTTCTTATATGCGCGACCGCGTCTTCGACGGTGTTGTTCTCGGACACGGAAACGAACATGGGATTCATGACCCTGGCCGCGCTGTCTTCGGGATAGCTGAGGATCTCCTCTACTTCTTCGGCGTCCTCTTCTTCCATAAGATCAAGTATTTCTTCCCTGTCTTCGGCTGGAGCGTCTTCCACTATGTCAGCAGCTTCATCGACGGGCATCTGGTCAAGAACCCTGGCTAACCTGTCATTGTCCACTTTCTGAAGTATCTGGAGGCGAGTCTGTGAATCCGTATCGTCAAGAACAACGGCGGCCCTGTCCGGATCGAGAAAATTGAAAAGCTTTATTTTATCGTCGACATCGAACTCTCCCAAGATCTCGGCTACGTCCTCAGGCTCGATTTTGGCTAGAAAATCTTTGAGTTCCGTTTCTTTTCCCGAAGCAAGAAAGCCCCGGATATCCCCGAGCCTTTCTCCGGCCTTCTGGGCCTCCTCTGCTTCTTTAAGCTTTCTATCTTTTTCCGGGTTCATTAATCACTCCTTGTCGCCAGAACTGTTATGTCCTGGCGGATTGAATCAGTATAGTATCATTATACGTTTAAATCCGGAAATGCCAATATCTTTTTACCCTTCCGTTTACTATGTTTCAATATAAAGGATTACAACCCGCCGCACGAACAAGATGAACGTACCCTCTTTACCTTTCAGGGTCTTTATACCAACGGCGGATAACAAAAGGTTTTTCTACACTTTTTTCACTATATACGTTTACGGGTGTTCTTTTCTGGAGTAACCGGGATAAAACTGTTTCAATATTCCTTATTTTCACTCCCCCCGCGCCAGGTTCTCCCCCATTGCCGTAATTCAAACGGCTTTCTATCGTATGCCTTCCGTCAAGAACGATAATAACATGGCCTTTCCATACGATCAGATCCAGAGGTCTAAGTTTTTGAATTATCTGTCCCTCAGTCAATCCCATTATTTTAACTTCTTCTCCATAATCGACAAGGGTACTTGTATTTCTGGGAGTAACACCTCCCGTAGCCTCATAAAGCAACCCTGAACAATCCACTCCTTTTAACATCCACTGCTCTTTTACTTTCGGACTTATAGGCTGCCGCGGCGGATAAAAGGACAGCATCTGCGGTATACCGTCCTTAACATTGCCGCCCCATACGTAAGCACTTCCCTCTGCCGAGATCAGATTTTTCATTATCACCTTTTTATCCGGAAGTCTTTTTATCCTCTCAGGCACCTTATGATCGAATGTTCTCAAAAAACGTCTGTCTATGAAATAGCCGTTTTTTGAAGGATATGGATACTCCCGTGAAGTTACCTCATATATGTTTTGAGAGCCTTTTTTTATAACCCTTTTTATTTTAAAAACAGTTCCCGGTAAAGCTATGAATTCCACCTCGCGGATCAATCCGGACCCGTCCCGGTGGAGGGTCTTCCCGTCCTCCCCGCCGAAAACCAGGGATGGATCGGATACGTTAAATACCGGCGTGGGGTCCTCGGCTACAGCGTAAACGTCCGGAACAGCTTCCGGAACCGCCCGGGCAGGAAAAACAGAGTTAAAAAAGAAACACGCGCATATAAATAAAACCTTTATGGATTGCCTCGGTATAATGCTTTTTTTCATGCTCGTTCCTTATTTTTCCCGGCATATGATATCTTGGTCAAATATTCTACTTCATCTCCGAATATAGAGATGAACGCCATCATTCATGCTTAGCCCGGGTATATTTCTCTATAATTTCCCTATGTTGAGGGAAAAGCCCTGAAAGTTCATTTCTGAGCGGAAGTTCAAAATCCGTAAAATCAAATCCCGGCGCCACAGTACAGCCTATAAGAGAAAAACTTTCCGGATCATTTACGGAGGCGGCGAAAAAAGACCCGGCTCTTATCGTTGCCTGAGGATATTCCCCGTTTAAAATATCCCTTCCAAGCTTTACAGCGGAATATACCCCGCCCTTATCTATCTCATGTATGGTTAAGGACGCCCCGTCGTAAAAATGCCATAATTCATCCTGTTTAATTCGATGGAAAGCGGAAAAATCCCCGCCGGGTAATAAAAAATAAATTCCCGTTGAAAAGACCCTATCACCTTCAAACCGTTCAGGCAGAGCAGACCCCGGTATGATCTCACTGGATCGATAGGTTTCCTTAAAAAACCCTCCCTCCGGATGCGGACGTAAATCCAATTTTTCTATCCAGGCATTACCGTTCCCCATATTCCCTCCGCGTTCGTTTCTCCTTTTACATCATTAATAAAACTTACACCGTATTACTTTTATGATTGTAATTTATACCGGACGCTTTGTCAAAGTTATAACAATTACGCAAATTAATTATACTTTTTACCCGTATCATTTCCGACAATAACATCGATCCATATCGCAGAACTGAATATGTACATCTGTTTTGTCTTTTCACTCCCCCGCATCCCGACAATTTTACATTTGCCAAAATTTACATTAAACTGATATCCACCCACACATCCGTTCTCACCTCCATATTGCCGGATCGAACGGGGTATTTACCCGGGGCTTTAAAAAATGATTTTAGCTCGTCTCCGGATAACTCCCGGATGCGTATTTTATTTACAACTAGCTGCTAATATTAGCGTTATAAAGAGTGTCCCTTAAAATATTTTTTACCGAACATCTTTAAGACATGCTATAATGTTGCATTATGAAAAGATCAGGATTTATAACTATTGCCGGCCGGCCCAATGTAGGAAAGTCCACCATATTGAACGGACTTTTAGGCGAAAAGCTGGCCATAATAACAAAAAAACCCGAAACCACAAGAGATACTATCAAGGGTATCCTGACCGAAGGAGACTGCCAGCTTGTGTTCATAGATACGCCCGGGATACATAAACCGCACGACCTGCTGGGCAGAATAATGATCACACAGGCTAGATCATCCATACTTGAAGCCGATATTATACTTTTTATAAGTGAAAAAAGAGGTCTCTTCGACAAAGATGACCTGTTGATCCGGGATAATTTTCCACCGGCGGACAAAAAAGAAGATAAAAAAGTCTTTCTCATAATAATTAAGGTTGATAGAGTAAAAGACAAAAAGATACTGCTCACTTTGATGCGAAA
>CAYMTI010000081.1:0-6184 GCA_964393315.1 uncultured Planctomycetia bacterium | reverse complement strand
GAGATAAAAGTTCTTGATATACTTGACGTCCTGGAAAAAATATCAAAGGAAGATATTTACTCGGAAGACAATATAGAATGGACAAAGGATCTACTCTTAAGTGTCCGGCCTTTCGATATGAATGACGCGAAACAGAAAGAACTTATAAAACGTTTAGAGGCATGTATCGATTTTAACTTTGAAGTTTCAGAAGAAGTAAGTGATGTCTCCATGCCGGAATATTTCTATGGCAGCGGTAATGTATACGATATAGGGGAGCAACTTGGTAAAGGCAGCGAAGGGGTTGTTTTTGAGATCACTGCCGACTCCGGGGACACTCTTGTCGTAAAAAGAGCTATCAGTTTCAGCCTTTCGGCGGATATTATATTTCTACAGCAGTATCTTATGAATAAAAAATTGAACGGTATGGGGATCCCGGCGGTCGTTAAAACGGTCGGGATAGCTAGAAAAAAAGATAAGGATGACGTTCAGTATTACATCTTTCAGGAGAAAGGCGGAGAGAACCTATTCAATGTCAGGGATAATTTTACCGGGGACGAGACCTTTGACAAGGCTGTTATTGCTGATCTCGCGTATCAATTATTCGGTTCATTGAGAAAAATGAGCGAAGAGGGAGTGATGCATTATGATGTAAAGCCGGATAATATACTTTATGATGATACTACCGGATCGATAAATATCGTAGATTTCGGCAGGTCAATTTTTTATCCGGAAGGAGTGGGGCGTGAACTGTTATACGGTAAAGGGTTTAGAGGTACGCCTCAGTTCAAGCCTGATCTCACGAAAATAGACAAGACCTCGGAAAAGAATGATATTTATTCTGCCGGTCTTTCTTTGAACTTGCTTGTAAGCAAAAAAATACCTAAAAGGGGTAATGAAAGGCAACAGGAGATAGAAAAATTAAAAAATTCAAGTGATGACCTGAATAAATTCCTGGTAGATCTTGTTGATGATAACAAAAAAGATCCCTCCGTTATTTGGGATATGAATGAGGCGTTTAAAAGAGCAGGGGTATTAAAGGACCTGTATGATCGCCAATATATAAACGAAGTGGAAAAAAGGATAAACGAGACTTACTTAAAGGGTGAAGATTTTGTCTTGGGGTTCGAGGAAGAGGTGATTATACAGAGGATTGCTCAAAGGAACGACGATATAGGGCGAAGAGCTTCGGATATACGCAATTATTACCTTGAGATAGCTGAGAATGACGGTCTATTGGAAATAGTAAAACAAATGCCGGAGTTTACCCCTTATCAATTTTTCAGCATTCTCTCCGGACTGGCCTCGGCATCTTCTATGTATATTGAGCTGACCAGGGATAACAGTATCTTACTGTCCGTAGGAGATCCCGATAAAAGAACATTGGCAGTTAATATTAATAAAGCTCAAAACATACTTGAGTTGTTAAAGGCTGTAAGGGAAGATAGCAGTTTGCCTGAAGTCGTAGCCAGATATGATCAAGCTAAAGGAATAGTAGGGCTTATCTTGGACAGCTCGGGAACCGTGGCTGAAAATATTGCCGAGTTTCTTTTAAATGAAGCTGGCGGCAGAGTAGAAAATATATCTTTTGACGATATCCGGGAACTTCCCGGATATTTTAATGTTTCGGTACTCGAAGTTCTTGATGTTATAGAGGACAGGGTCCCCGGCATTTATGATGAAAAACCGTCTCTCGACTGGATGACGGATTTTCTTTTGGGTATAGAGGTTAACCGTATATCGGGCGATACGGAACGTAATATTTCTTTACTTGTTGAAAAACTTAATAAGTGTATCGGGAAGCCGAAGTATACTGTTTCTGTCCAAAATATTCCTCTATTAACAGATACAGAGGCAGAAGATTTTCCTGAGAAATTCATAAGCGATAAAGGTGAAGAGTTTTACGCGGATGAATATGTGGGTAAAGGAGGGTTTGGAGTTATTGCCAGGATACGTGATGTTTTGGGAGAAAAGGTCTTTATTGTGAAAAAACAGAGGAAGCCGGGTAATGTTCAGCGTATATCTTTTTTAAAGGAATATTTGAGACAGCGAAAACTAGCGGATCTTGATGGTGTTGTAACGCCTGTGGCAATGGCTGTAAGAGGGGAAGGCCCCGAGGCGGAGTACTTTTTCATTCAGGAGGACGCCGGAAAAGACCTGGCGGAGTATGTACTTGAAGGCTCTAATGACAATATCAAAGAAGCCAGGCCTTTGCTATCCGTGGAGATCGCCGAAGGTGTGCTGGGTTCCCTGAAAGAGATATATTCCAGGGGAATAAAGCATCACGATATAAAAATGAGCAATATCTTTTATGATCAATATTCGGGAAAAGTCAAACTGGGAGATTTTGGGATGGCTCACAGTTACCCTGTAGGAGCGGATCCCGGCAGGCTATATGGGCAGGGGAACGTGATCCCCGGAACTTATATGTCACGGGAAGCCTGGGAGGGTAATAACTCCGATAAAGTAGATCTTTTCGCGCTGGGAGTAGTATTGATAACATTGTTCGATTTTAAGATGCTTGAAGATTATATTGACAGACAAACAAAGATAGAAAGTTTGGATATGCAAAAGGATAAACAAAGAATAGAGATATTTAAAGAACAAACCAGACTAGTGGACCGGATAAGAAAAAAAGCCGGTGGGGATCCTGATTCGATATATTTTTTCATAGCGGATCTTATGGATTCAGACCCGGCCAGTGAGAGCGCTATTTTTGATGTTGATATAGCAATCGCCAGGCTTTTACCTGTAATGCAATACGTATACAGGAAATTTGTTGATAATGTATTCAAAATGATCGATCGTCAGCAGGCGACAGGCGAAACATTTTATAGAAAATGGTTTACTCCTGAAGTGGAAAGGGCGCTGGAGGTTTATAGCCGATATAATGATCTTTATGGCATGAAAGCTGTTATAGCTTTGATCTACGGTAAGGCTGTTACGGTCTGGATGGAGACAGACGACAGTGAAGTGCAAAAGACAATAAATGAAATAAACGAGCTGGTCGAAAGGTACGCTGAAAAAATGGCATTTTTCCGGGGGGAGGGGAAGAAGGCCATTGAGCGTATCTATGATCGTTACTTGGACGAAGTGAGGAATAAGGACCAGGGAGAAATATTCGATACTGTTGATAGCCTTGTCCAAGAGAATAAAGACGAGGAAGCTATAGAAATGATAAATTCTTTTCAGCGCACTCTTCCTGCTTTTGAAGTGCTTTCTATAACAGAGTGCGAGATCAAGAAAGAGCAAATTCAAAATGAAGAGGAAATAGAGGAGCTTTTGGGGACGGGGAATAACATCGCGGCGGCAGATAAAGCTCCAGACATCGATCGGATACCGCCATTAATAGACCTCTCCGGATCAGAGGGGCTGTATAGATCCGGGTATGAACTTATAGAAAAATTATCCAATTTTTGGGAAATAACGGCAGAAAGTAACATAGAAAACGAGGAACAGATCGAGGCCATGAGAGACCAGGTATTATTCAATCTGGCCAGGTTTAAACAGGTCTTATTAAAATTAACAGCAAATGAACGCGAGACACTGGAGAATCTATATGCTGAAAAAGTCGATCTTTACCGGAACAGAGAGAGGATAAAACGGCGTTTATCGGATTATAATAATTTAGTTGACGAGGGAAAAGCCGCACAGGCGCTGCTGATGTTGGAAAAATTTCATAGCAGGTTTAATTCTGTTAAAGATATCTTTCCGTGGGCTGATACTCTTATCAGGATGCGGGAGATTAACGACCGAGTTTTTGTGAACGATCAAATAGCGTTGCTTAACGCTCCTTCAGGAAGAGTACCGCTGCCTGAGGAACAAGCTCAGAAGTTGCTCAAGTTATCCGGAAGTACCCGCACAGGGCAAAAGGCCGCGATGGCGGTCATATATAACAATTATGTCAATGCACAGGAGCTGCCGGAGGTAAGAAGTCCTGATCAGGAAGAGGAATTAAAAGCTCTGACAGATCGATCCCGAGATATGTACGGATATCTGGTTAATATTGATATGAATATCTCGGAACAGTTTAGTGGATTATATGATTTTGTCAGGGGTACTAAAAATATACCCGAAGATGTCGCGGCGAAGCTGGCAGCATACAGAGATAAATTAGATGAAGTGGATCTGGAAGAAGCTGTTGAAGTATTGAAAGCAACTGAAAAACAGCTTGATCCGCGTGATATCATAGATGTGCTGATTCTCAGGGATAGTATCGACGAGCTGAGCCTTAAGGCACAGGGATCAGATGTTGTCAGCGCCTCTAAGATGCCCGCTGTTTCCGCTCCCGGATTATTACAGAAAGATCTTAAGGCTATAGTCGAAGCTTCCGAGAGGGTTATCAGACAGGAAAAGGTTTTCAACCAAAATTCAAGGCAGATAAAAAAAGTTAATTCAATGATAGCTGAAATGGCAGAATTGAGTGAAGAGTTCGTCCCGGATGTTTCGGCAAGGATCAGGGGCGGGGAAGCCGGTACGGTAAGAGTTCTGGCTATGGATTTCAATGCCAATGATGAGTTGAGGAGTAGGGGCTTTGCCGATGAAGTGGAAGCTTTGAGCTATAAAGACGGCGATCAGATAGTCATCGTTATTAATGATAAAGTGACCGATATGGGTGAGCGTATAGCGGATTCGTATTTCAATAATGAACTTGCTATGCGGCATTTGATACGGCATGAGTTTCTGGAATCGGCCCTGGGAATAGAACATGGGATCATAAAGTATCTGGAAACGATGGAAAATGAAGGGAATGCCTTGACTGTACTTAATGAGATCCTGCTCGGACATATGACCGAAGGACAACTGGATTCTTTAGAAAGGGGACATGCCGCTGACCCGGGGGATATTTTCTATGATGCGGCTCAGGTCGAGAAAATATCCAGGGCTGATCGCGGGATACTTCGGGCAGCAAAACCGGGGGAATATTTAAATGTGGTATTGATCCCTATTTTAAGTGAGCAGATATTTTATGATGGCGCTGAATATTCGACTTTAAAACAAAAAGGGAAACGCGTTCTTTCCCGGGAGTATGGATTGAATACTCATATAGTGTACTACAGTATTGACGGCACAGAAAAAGAGATCGGCGGGCAGTTGAGACAGGAGATAGATGAAAAGATAGCCGAAGTCAGCGAATTCAGGGACGAGGACAAGACCAGGATAGTCGCGTTCACGTCTCCTGAGAAGTTTGTTTTTATGAAAAGTGAACTTTCCAAATACGGCGAGAAATTATCCGGAGTCGTAAAGGGAGAATTCATCCCCGGTAGTGCTTCGGAAAGGTTTGATGTGGCTAGTCTTGTTATCCTTGGTCTGGGGTTGAACGAATGGGACAGGCTCGTTACCTCAGGGCAGTCAGCGGAGAATATAGCGAGTAAAATAAGAAAACTTCTCCTGCGTCTGGGAGATTATTCCGGAGGGGAGGGAATCGTTATAACAGAAAATGTCGAAGCTGTGGTCCGGGGGCTTCTTAACGGTATATTTATAATGAAGATAAGGAAGATCGATTATAATCAAATACAAAAATTCATGGAAAATCAGAGAGCTGTGCTGAGATCGCTTTAATCCGGATCATGCATGAGAAAAAAGATGGAAAACACTGATATTTTACTAATAAAAGTTTCTGCCCTCAGCGGCGAATAGCGATGCTTTTTTTACGGTGAAAGGATCTATTTCCGGACGGACTAAAAGTGTAACCCCGCGAAAGTTCAGTACCTTCTTCCACATACAATTTTAGCATTTTTTACCCCTTATATAATACATTAATGGATTTATACCAAAATCAAAAAATAAACGTTTATGTTTAATAATACGATATAAATCGATGTTATTGTCGGATACGGGTAACCGGTCTGACGTGGGCGGATCGGGACGGGAGTTCACCCCGGGGCGCGGAATTAACTCCGGGGGGGTGGAATAACGATCTAAAAAACCGAAAAGAGACTTACAAGTTTAGTGATTCTGAAGCACCGGTTATGATAAGTAATTCAGATACGAGTAAAGTATTAATTATATCGATTGATAAAGAACAAATATTATTTTTTGGAAAAGCGGTAGGATCTACTGTAATCAAATTCCATGTAAGTGGAAAAAGTACCCTATCAATTTTATATTTTGATTTGACTATCGATCCATGTCCCGTTGAGCTTCTTGATTGTTTGGGAAAATGTAATGGCACTGCAGTAATTGATAGTTGTGGTGTATGTAA
>CAYMTI010000080.1:0-6244 GCA_964393315.1 uncultured Planctomycetia bacterium | reverse complement strand
GATATCACTTATATTAACAGCAACGGCTTTTCTCGCTATGTCCTTATATCCCGCGGTTTTAAGATCAAAATGAGTCCCCTCGACCAGCATATCCTGCGCCCAAAGAAGATATTCCTCCCCGCCCGGATCCAGAACAGCGCAATCATCTCCTATCCCTTTTTTAACTTTCCTTGGAAGTTTGACGGGTTTTTTACGGATTTTTTTTATTAATTCATTTTCTCGCATATTAACTCCCCATATGATGTATCACTTCCCGGCCATTTTACTTATTTTTGACCTGTTCGGAGCTTTTATAAAACCCTTTTCAGTTATTATGCCTGTTATCAATTCCGCCGGAGTAACATCAAAAGCACGGTTCAGAGCCTTAGCTCCTCTTGTAGTGATCATCTTTCCTCTTATTTCTTTGACCTCTTTTTGAGGCCTCTCCTCTATAGGTATTTCCGCACCGTTATGTAAGGAAAGATCGAAAGTAGAAAAAGGTGCGGCAACATAAAAAGGTATTTTATGGTATTCGGCTAAAACCGCAGCAGAATAAGTCCCTATCTTATTAGCCGCGTCGCCGTTAGACGCTATTCTGTCTGCCCCTACAATCACAGCGTCTATTTCGCCGCGGCGCATAAGATCTCCGGCCGTATTATCACAGATCAAAGTACATGGTATCCCGCGGTTCTCAAGTTCCCACATGGTAAGCCGTGCTCCCTGAAGACGCGGACGGGTCTCATCTACATATACGTTTTTTATCCTTTTGCCGGCGGAAAAAATGACACCCAAAGCTGTGCCATACCCTGCCGTAGCAAGCCCCCCGGCATTGCAATGAGTTAATATCCCGCTTCCTTTACCCAATAGTTCTTTGCCGTTATCACCTATGGATCGGCATTTTTTAATGTCCTCTTCGAGAAGGGCTTTCGCCTCTTCCAGGATCCTTCTCTTTATCTCTTTTATAGGCTTGTCCCGTGAAATATTTACACACTGTTCTATACGGGACATCGCCCAGAAAAGATCGTTCGCCGTAGGTCTGGAACGCGAAAGATAGTCTGACACCCTGGTGAAATCTTTTTTAAAAGCCGTGAATCCCTTCGCTCCGGAATTCCTGACCCCGAGATAAATCCCGAAAGCCGCCGCTATGCCTATGGCGGGAGCTCCCCTTATCTTCATCATACGTATTGCCTCATAGATATCCCGGGCATTTCGGCATTTAACATATTTGAGCTCATGCGGCAATAGCCTCTGATCTATAAGCTCTACTATGCCACTTTGCCAGTATATCGTCTTGATCATGATCTTCTCCAAAAACGCGCTACGCGGTTAAATATTTCGCGATAAACACCATAAAAACCGTACCTACATTATGAATAATATGCACCGTTATGGAAGGGATTATGGATCCGGTCTTTTCATACAAATAAGCAAGAAGCACCCCCAGAGCCATTATCGGCATAAATCCGACAACATGGGCGTGAAGAGCTGAAAAAAGAGCCCCTGTTATTAGTATGCCTCCCCATGCGCCTGTCTTTTTCTTGACAGCTCCATACATAAATCCCCGGAAAAATATCTCTTCAGCTATCGGACCGCAAACAGCCGCGAAAAGAACGCTTACCCACAAAACGGATGTATCTTTTTCTTGCATGAATATCTCTACTATAGGCTGAACAGGCGGTTTATAGCCGGTAAGTTTTATGATCGCAAGAGTTAAAAGCATAATAACAAATATCACGGGCATTGCGGTTATATACCCGGCGATACCCATAAAAACGGAAGGGATGATCTTTTTCCCGGATATCCCCAGGGCGCTTAAGCTCTGCCCGTATTTTTTGGCCACGAAAAAGATTATAACGGCTATAGCACCGATATTAACTATCCCCGTATTAAATACCATATTAAAATTCTCGTTCTCGAATATAGGTGCATATTTAATTATCGCGCCTTCGAACATCGCAAAGACATATCCGCAGGAAATAAAAATAAGTACGACCCTTAAAACATCCCCTATAGTCCATTTTGCCTCGGGCCTCCGTACAAGGGCCATATCCGGAGGTTTTTTTTTGATCCAGCGGGTGATGAAATATCCGTCAAATCCGAACCCCAGTAAGATAATAAAAAAAATGAACAGCTGAAAGAAAAGAATGAATATATACAATACCGGCTCGGTATTCATCATATCATTGAACTTTTCCTTCTGATGTTCGATTTCTTTGCGTGTAAAAACCGCCCGGTTACGTTCGGTATTTTCCGATGATGATATTTCCTCCGTTCCTTCTTTACTCTCTGTTCTTGAAGAAATAAAAGCCGCCATATTCACCGCAAGTATAAAAACAAAAAGAACGGTATATATTTTATTTTTTCTGGCGAGATCAAAAATTTTCATATGCAAGCCTTTTCTGGAATCAACTAACCCACAACATCAAGATGTCTGAGCCTGAATTGCGCGCCAAGTTCTTTGGCTATCGTACGGCAGCCGGAAACACCATCTTCATCGATAATATCAAGACAGGTTATAACAATATTTATCCCGTTCTTTTCGCATTGATCAAGAAAATCCCTTATACGCGCATAGCTGCCCGCTCCGCAAAGCGGACGGCATAATCTATTGTAAGTCTTTTCATCCGGGGCATTTAGACTTACCGCCACTTTATCTACAAGCCCTTTAAGCTCCGGGACTATGTTCCTTGAATGTATCAGATTACCCTGGCCGTTCGTGGTAAGCCTTACGATACCACCCCTATCTTTTACATACCGGGCGACTTTTTTGATAACTTCAAGTTTTAACGTAGGTTCTCCGTATCCGCAGAAAACAATTTCTTTATATTTTGAAATATCTCCCATAGCTTCTATAACATCTTGCGCACGAGGTTCAACATCCAGTCTGAGGTTATGCCCCATGACGAAATTTGAATATTGTCTTGTACAGAATCCGCATCTGTTCGTACATCTGTTGGTGATATTAAGATATAATGACCCCCTTATGGGATATGCTATGGCCTGCTCTTCTATTATCCCCAGCTTGAACAGATCATTAGCGTTATGCGTAGTTACCCTGGCTATATCTTCTTCGTCAACATCGTATATTTCCGCGTATATTTTTAAAAGATATCTTACATTCTCCGGTTCATTCCTTTTTCCTCTCAAAGGAACCGGGGTCATATAAGGTGAATCCGTTTCCAATAAAAGTCTTTCCAAAGGTATATACTTCAATAATTCCTTTGATCTCCCGGATTTATCGAACGTAATACTGCCAGTGAAAGAGATGTGAAACCCCATATCCAAAAGTAATCTCAGGGAATTCTCATCCGCTGAAAAACAGTGGCATACACCCCCCTTCGTGAAAGGCCCTTCTTCCGCCAGTATATCCAGAAACTCTTTATCCGCTTCGCGATTATGAAGTATAACAGGCAGGTCCAGTTGTTTTGCAGTTTTCAACTGTGACCGGAATAAGCGTATCTGATTTTCCAGGCTGGAAAATCCTTTATACTTATCAAGACCTATTTCGCCTATTGCTATCACCCGGTCTTCTTTTAACGCCATTTGCCTTATCCTCCCCATATCTTCTTCCGTCACATTGTCGGCATCATGAGGATGTATCCCTACCCCGGCAAATATCGTGTCATATTCTCCGGCAAGCTGAACAGCTCTGGACGAACTCTCAATATCCGCACCCGGGACTATAAACCTTATAATCCCGGATCTTTGGGACCTTTCAATAACTTCCGTCAGGTCCTCTTTGTATACTGGGAAATCCAGATGGCAATGCGTATCAACCAGTAGCATTCGCGTAACTCCTTTTTGTTCGGGATCAGGGATTCGGCTTTCGGAGACTGCTTACCCCTATCCCCGGCCCTTTCCTTTTTAAACAGGGGGAAGAATGATCTGTCTTATTTTAAACTCCTGTTACTCACGGTTATCCTACTAGAACTCTTTTAGTTATTTGTCCGGACCTCTGCCTTAGAACTTAACGCCTTCCTGATTTAACATCGTTAGTTTTCTTTTAACTCCCCCGGCATAACCGCTTATGCTCCCGTCAGAGCGGATAACTCTGTGACAAGGAACCTCGGGAATAAAAGGATTCATATTCAGAACATTACCCACCGCCCTGTCAGCCCGTGGGCTGCCGATGGTCTCCGCGACCCACTTATACGAGCGAGTCTCTCCTTCCGGTATCTCCAATACAGCTTTGTAAACCTTTTTACGAAAAGGCGTCAGAGACCCGCACCGGTCTATTTTTTCTCTGATAAGGTCCTTTACCGACATAATATCATTTTATCCGGGGAAACAGAGGAGCTGCTTTAGCTGTCTTTACCCCGGAAGGGAAATATCTCCTTTGGGAAGATCCGGCAACTTTTCCGGAAAGCTCTTCCCGGAGGTCCTGTTCCTTTATAGTTCCTTCAAGGCCCAGCTGTCCCCAGATATTATCGCAGGTTCCCGGCATAAAAGGATAGAGGCCTATAGCAGCCTTTCTTAAAACTTCAAGAAGATCCGCCATTATTACTTTTAGCGCGTCCGTGTTACCCTTTTTCGAAAATTCCCAGGGTGACGAAAGTTCGATATACTTGTTGGCTTTTCCTATCATGCCCATCACCTCTTCAACAGCCTCTTTGATCTTAAGATCCGAACCGGAAAGTTTTTCATGTATAGAATCAAACAGTTTTGACACGCAGTCCATCAATTCGCGGCTTAATCCATCCAGGCGGTCATCCTCAGGGGAAACGCTTAGCTCGGGGGATATCCCGTCGAAATATTTTTCAACCATTGTAAGCGTACGGTTAAGTAGATTACCAAGATCATTTGCAAGATCACAGTTATACATATTTACAAGGGAATCTTCGCTGAAAGAACCATCCATGCCTAAACTTACGGCTTTTACCAGAAAAAATCTCACGGGATCGACCCCGTACCTCTTCACAAGTTCCAACGGATCCACTATGTTCCCTCTGGATTTTGACATTTTTTCCTCGCCCATCTTCCACCATCCATGAGCAAATATGGTGACCGGCATTTCAATATCCAGCATTTTGAGCATTATAGGCCAGTAAACCGCATGATGCCGTATTATATCTTTGGCTATCATATGGAACCTGGGAGGCCAGACATCTTCTACTTTTCGTCCTGAAGCTCTTATCCCGGAAATATAGTTTATCAAAGCCTCAAACCATACATAAACGACATAATCCTTATCAAACGGCAGTTCTATCCCCCATGACATCCTGCTCTTCGGTCTTGATATACAAAGATCGTTCAGCTCTTCCCTTAAAAAACCCAATATCTCGTTCTTTCTGAATTCGGGCATAATGAACCCGGGATTATCGTTTATATATGACAGAAGCCATTCCTTATATTCGCTTATTTTCAGGAAATAATTTTTTTCCTTCAGTCTTTCTACCGTACGTCCGCAATCCGGACAGATGCCTTCCCCCGCCTGGGTATCCGTCCAGAAAGTCTCACAAGGGGTACAATACCATCCGTCATATTCTCCTATATAAATGTTTCCCGACTTTTTAAGCCTTTCCAGAAAATCCTGTACTACTTTCTCATGATCCGGATCCGTTGTCCTGATAAAATAATCATAGTCAACGTTAAGAGCTTGCCATGCTTTTTTAAAATTGATCACGATAGAATCCACGAATTCTTTTTCTTTCCCGCGTCCCATCCCGGACTTATCGCAAGCTTCCTCTATTTTTTCCCCATGCTCATCTGTTCCCGTCAAAAAGAAAGAACTTTTGCCGGTTATCCTGTTATACCTGGTCAATGAATCCACTATTATCTGAGTATACGCATGGCCTATATGGGGATTCGCGTTGACATAATAAATAGGTGTTGTTATGTAAAAATCATTTTTTGACATTTTTATTTTTTCCTTCCGTCTGCTGCTGTTGATCTTTTTTCTCAGGTTCAAAAAAGATATCCTTTATTTTCCCCTCCCCCAGATCAACTGTCACCATCCTGGTCAAAAGATTAACGCTGATCACTTTACCCTTACCGAATTCCGTTTTGATCTCCTTGCCTATCTTTGGCATCCCTTTTGAACATTTCCTGTAGGTCTCGTACTCGTACCCCAGACAGCACATCAACCTGGAACAAAGTCCCGATATTTTAGAAGGGTTCAGGGGAAGGTTCTGCACTTTCGCCATTCTTATGGTAACAGGCTCAAAATGATCCAGAAAAGTCATACAGCACAACTCTCTGCCGCAAGGACCGTGACCTCCCAGCATGCGGGCTTCATCCCTAACTCCTATCTGACGAAGTTCTATCC
>CAYMTI010000079.1:0-6285 GCA_964393315.1 uncultured Planctomycetia bacterium | reverse complement strand
TATCCAGATATAATAAACCGGTGCTTCAGACACACAAAACTTGACAGTCTCGCGGTGAGCGTCATAAGGGGGACCCAGCGGTTCCCCCTGTGAACTACCGAAATACTAAAAAGCCCGGCTGTAATATTAGCCGGGCTTTTTAATATAGTGGCGAGGCGGACGGGGCTCGAACCCGCGACCTTCGGATCGACAGTCCGATGCTCTAGCCAACTGAGCTACCGCCCCACCTGAATGAGATATTTTATATCATATAAAATACCCTTAGTCAAATTTAAAGAACAATACCCTTTTTCTTTTACTCTTTCATGCCAATATTCCCTTTTGGAATACTGGTGGGCGATATAGGAGTCGAACCTATGACATCTACCTTGTAAGGGTAGCGCTCTAGACCAGCTGAGCTAATCGCCCACATATTTTTCAAGTTCGCATATTATATCTTAGGAACACTGCCCGGTCAAGTCTCTTGTTATATAACAGAACCTTTTTATTCAACCGTAACGGATTTCGCCAGATTCCTGGGCTGATCGATATCATATCCGAACTCCGCAGCCACATAATAGGCTAAGAGCTGAAGCGGAAGAACAACAAGACTTGTTGAAAATATTTCCCAGGTTTTTGGTGTTTCTATGATATATTTTATTTTTTCCGATCTGATTTTTTTGTCTTTTTCTGATACTATAACTATTAGAAACCCGCCCCTGGCTTCTATTTCCTGTATATTGGACAGCATCTTATCGTAGGTCTCGGAATCAACGGCAATACATACTACCCATGGGTTTTCATCAATAAGGGCTATCGGCCCGTGTTTCATCTCCCCCGCGGGATATCCTTCCGCGCTTATATACGATATTTCCTTCAATTTTAAAGCTCCTTCCAGCGCATTGGGGAAATTTATATTTCTTCCTAAATAAAGGAAACAGCTTTTATTGTTCCTTGCCAGATAATAAGAATGGAATTCCGCGGCATACTTCGCAAGCTGGTTATCAGGAGCTTTATATTTTTTCAAGATCTTTTCCGCTTTAGCGGGTAATTTCTTTAATTCTTTCAAATAGGAGAGCCTCTCTTTTTCCCGTGTTTCCCCCTTTATTTCGGCAAGATAATTCGTCAATAAATACAAAATGGCCAGCTGCGCGGTATATGCTTTGGTAGACGCTACAGCTATCTCCGGCCCGGCATGCGTGTATATTACCCCGTCAGATTCCCGGGCTATCGAAGAGCCCAGCACATTACAAATACAAAGAACGCGCGCGCCCTTTTTTCTTGCTTCCCTCAACGCGGCCAGGGTATCCGCGGTCTCTCCCGATTGGGAAATAACAATAACCAGGGTTTCTTTATCGACAAGCGGATCTCTATACCGGAATTCACTTGAATTATCTACCCAGGTCGGTATCCGCGCGTACCTCTCTATCATATATTTCCCGGTCATACCAGCATGATATGCCGTTCCGCAGGCCACAATAGCTATTTTTTTTATCTTTTTCAGTTCCTTTTTGGTGATCTCAAGTTCATCAAAAACCACCTTATCCCTTTTGACCCTTTCTTTAAATATCTCCCGGAGGACCGAAGGCTGCTCAAAAATCTCTTTCAGCATAAAATGCTTATATCCCAGTTTTTCTGCCTGGGATATATCCCACTTAATGGTTGTCGGTGTTCTTTTTATTTTTTTCCCGTCCGCTCCGTAAACGGTACACTTTTTACGAAAAAGATCTACTATTTCGTTGTTTTCCAGATAAATTATCTTTTTAGTATGTTCCAAAACCGCGGGAATATCACTTGCGACGAAAGCCTCCTCCTTCCCTACACCGACAATTAGAGGACTGTCCTTTCTGGCTCCTATTACTCGTCCCGGTTCATTCCTGTGTATAACAGCGATAGCATAAGACCCGTCCAATTTCTTAACCGCCTTCTGAACGGCTTCCCGTAGATCCCCTTCATACATAATATCTATAAGATGCGCGATCACTTCACTATCCGTATTGGACTTGCATTTATACCCTTTTTTCTCAAGCATTTTTTTGAGCTCAAGATAATTTTCTATTATCCCGTTGTGCACTATGGCGATACTGGAACTGCCGCTAGTATGCGGATGGGCGTTTACATCATTGGGCACCCCGTGTGTCGCCCATCTGGTATGAGCTATCCCGGTAGTCCCCGAAATGGGATTTTTCTTAAGTTCTTCTTTAAGTACGGATAGTTTTCCTTTTTTCTTTGAAATAACTATCTTTCCGTTCTTTTCCACGGCAATCCCCGCTGAATCATATCCTCTGTATTCCATGCGGGATAAACCGCTTATCAATATCCGGGAAATATCCTTGTCCCCTGTGTATCCTATAATTCCGCACATACATCTACCTCTTCCTGTTCACTTTATTCAATAATATCACGAAATTTGTCCAGCAAATTAGAAATATCCGTTCTTACGGCCCTTCCTACCAGCGACGCCATATATAGTAATATCGAAAACTGCCAGCATTCTTCCGGCCCCAATATCAATGCGGTACTTACATTCTCCACTTTTTCAAGAGACCTTTTATATTTCTCTACGCTTTTACTGAGAGACGCCTCTTCCAGGTCTAGATTATCTATCGCGTTGTTATATTTAAGGGACGGGAACCTCATCCCCCGCATCAAAAAGAACATCTGCAGAGCGCCCTTTCCTATATCCAGATCCTGTTCAAGATCAAAGCCCTCGAACTGAGGCAGGTCTTCCGGAAGCACTATCATCGGTTTTTCTATCAAGATCTTTCCTTTTCTGACAATAGTATGCCCTTCATTCAGGGTCGATTCTCCCAGAAAGATATAAGGAACCCGGGCATGCTTGAATGTCGGAAGTGCTTTTGCCCGCCCTCTTATGATCTCTGTCTGCTCCTGGGCTTTCTCCCACAACTGTTCTATATCCATTTCGGCTCCTTTTCCCGTAATACTTTTGAAAAAGATAACGGGTAGATCCCAGCCTTATGCCTGTTGCTGTTATCTACCCGCTAATGTGAAAATTTTGGCATCCCCAAGGGGATTCGAACCCCTGTTGCCAGAATGAAAATCTGGAGTCCTGACCGGGCTAGACGATGGGGACGCGCAAAAAACTTCAGTTTATTTTTGTTTATCTGATTTTCCATTAAATCTTCAGCGTGGATTATTGTACATAATCCGTATTGTTTTTTCAACTGTTTTTTTGTTTTATTTTTCCCTGCCGTTTTTTATCCCTCTTCTCCCAGAATTTCTTCCTCCTCTTTGGCCACAACACTGGCGACGGAGATCAATTTGTCTCCGCTTTTTAGGTTGATGACCCTTACGCCCTGCGTCGCTCGTCCTATAACGCTTATTCCTTTAACTCCGACTCTGACAACCATTCCTTTCTTCGAGATAAGCATTATCTCGTCTTTTTCTCTAACGCTTTTTATCCCTACAACCGGCCCGTTCTTATCTACCACTTTCAGGTTAATGACCCCGCTGCCGCCTCTGGACTGTAAACGGTACATATCAAACGCCGTTCTTTTCCCGTATCCTTTTTCCGTTACGGTCAAAAGTGCCCCGTCACAATCAACGCGGACCATACCAACGACTTTATCTTTTTTCTTCAAGGTTATTCCTTTGACTCCCTGAGCTCCGCGGCCCATTGCTCGAATATCTTTTTCATTAAACTTTATGGCCTTCCCGGATGAAGTAGCCATACAGATCTCATCGCCGCCGTCCGAAAGTACAGAACCTATCAACGTATCCCCCCTAGAAAGCGTTATGGCGATAATGCCCCCTTTTCTGGGATTGCTGAACGCCTTTAATGAGGTTTTCTTTATTTTTCCCTGCTCGGTAGCCATAACCACGAACACACCTTCTTTAAACTCCCTTACCGGGACTACCGATGTTATTTTTTCTTCCTGGGAAATCCCCAGCACATTTATTATAGGCCGTCCTTTGGTCCTTCTCCCGGCTTGGGGAAGTTCGTGCACTTTTATCCAATGTACTTTCCCTTCACTCGTGAAAACCAGCATATAATCATGTGTTGACGCGACAAACAGATGCTCTATGAAATCTTCTTCCCTGGTCTCCGCGCCGGTAACGCCCTTTCCGCCTCTTCTCTGTTTTTTATAGGCGCTGACCGGAAATCTTTTCACATATCCAGCGTGACTTAGCGTTATGACCATATCCTCTTCGGCGATAAGGTCCTCTATATCAATATCTTCGGCGGCTCCGGTTATTTCCGTACGCCTCTCATCTCCGAATTTATCTTTTATTTCTTCCGATTCACTTTTTATTATCCCCAGAACTTTTTTCCCGCTTCCTAGAATGCCTTTTAATGTTTCTATCAGCTTAAGCAGTTCCAGATATTCCTTTTCTATCTTGCTGGTCTCGAGGTTCGTAAGCTGCTGAAGTCTCATCGCTAGTATCGCAAGCGCCTGGCGTTCGCTAAGAACAAATTTTTTCATCAATCTTTCTTTTGCCGCGCCAGGATCTTTCGATGTTTTTATTGTCCTGATCACTTCATCCAGATTACTTATTGCTATCTTCAACCCTTCCAGTATATGTGCTCTTTCTTCAGCTTTGGAAAGATCGAATTTCGTCCTTCGGATGATGATTTCTTTTCTATGTTTGATAAACTCCGTTAGCACTTGCTTAAGCGTTAATACCCGTGGCTGGCCGTCAACTATAGCAAGCATGATTACCCCGAAAGTCTCACGCAGCTGTGTATGTTTATAAAGTTGATTCATTATTACTTCCGTATTCGCGCCTCTTTTAACTTCTATAACTATCCTCATACCGTCTCTATCCGACTCGTCTCTTATGTCTGCTATTCCTTCCACTTTTTTATTTTTCACAAGATCGGCGATAGCGGTTATTAACCTGCTTTTGTTAACCTGATAAGGTATTTCCGTTATAATTATGGCTTCTTTGCTCTGCTTTTTCTGTTCTACATGCACTTTAGCCTGCATGGTCAGAGTCCCGCGTCCGGTTTTATAAGCCTTTCTTATATTGGCTTTACCGCAAATAAGTCCCCCTGTCGGGAAATCCGGGCCTGTAACTATTTGTATCAGATCGTCAACGGTACAATCCGGGTTGTCTATCAGATACATAATTGCGTCAACTATTTCGCAAAGATTATGCGGGGGGATATTGGTCGCCATACCTACAGCTATCCCGTTAGACCCGTTAAGAAGAAGATTGGGCAGGACCGAAGGTAATATCTGCGGTTCATTGAGCGACCCGTCAAAATTAGCTCTCCAATCGACCGTGGATTTTTCTATGTCCTTTAACAGCCACTCTGTGATCTTTTGAAGCCTGGCTTCAGTATACCTCATAGCAGCAGGAGAATCTCCGTCTATCGAACCAAAATTACCCTGCCCCTGTATTAACGTATATCGTAAGGAAAAATCCTGTACCATTCTTACCAGGGCGTCATAAACGGCGGAATCCCCGTGCGGATGGTATTTCCCCAGAACTTCCCCCACGATCCTGGCGCTCTTCTTGTACGGTTTATTATAAGTTATGCCGACGTCTTTCATGGCGTAAAGTATCCTTCTGTGTACGGGTTTCAACCCGTCCCTCACGTCGGGAAGCGCTCTTCCTATGATCACGCTCATGGCATAGTTTATATAGGAATCTTTCATTTCTTCTTCGATATGAATCGGTATGATCTTTTCATTTCTTGTATACATTACAACTCCTTAAAATTATCTTGTTTGGCCTCTGGGCTTTTTTCTCCCAATCCTTTACTATATATCAAGGTTCTTTACCTCTTTAGCGTACTTAAGGATAAACCCTCTACGCGATTCTACATTGTCTCCCATCAATATCGTGAACATCCCGTCGGCTTCCACCGTGTCCTCTATAGTGACTCTCTGCAAAGTCCTTCTTTCCGGGTCCATCGTCGTTTCCCACAACTGTTCCGGGTTCATTTCCCCGAGACCTTTATACCTCTGTATCATGAGGCCCTTTTCTCCTTCGTTGAGAACAAGATCAAATAAAGCCTTGAGAGAATATATCTTTTCCGTTTTATTCACCACGAAAACCGGCGACGGGAGCTTCTCTTTTTCTTGTTTTTCTTTCCTTTTTTTTACGGAATATTCAGAAACATCGTCTTCGGGTTTTTGCCTGTCATAATCCGCGATGTCCAGCCCGTAACGGGTTATCTCTTTTGAAAGTTTTTCAAGTTCTTTGGCTTCGTAAAATTCCTGGACGATCAAAGCTTCAGCCTGTTTGTCTTCGGATCTTTCTCCTTCTTCTATTTCTATTTCAGAGTCGTTACCTTTACTCTGTTCTTTTTCCATTTTTTCAAGTTCATCATCACTG
>CAYMTI010000078.1:0-6311 GCA_964393315.1 uncultured Planctomycetia bacterium | reverse complement strand
GAAGATAGCGGCGGAAGAGGCGGCGGTTGCAAAAGCGGAAGAAGAAAAACCTGAAGAGGCGTATGGAAAAGAAGCGGAAAGTATACAGGCTGACCCCGAAGTGATGGAAGCCTCGAGACAAATTATAAAGAGTTTCAATGACAATGGAATAGACCAAGTAGAATGGTCGAACTATTATAAAAAGGCTGTAGAAGATAGGATTCCTATAAATCCGGGGGAGAGAGCAGGCAAAATTATAGACAAATTTTGCGAATATCAGGCATTACTTGGGAATTTAGATCTTGTAGCAAAAATAGATAGTTTGCCTTTTATTGATTTACTTAACGAAAAGTTTACTGGAAAAGAAGGAACTCCCGGTTCTGGGGATAAAGGTGTCTGGTTTGAGGAAAAAGAAAAATCCGATTATCAGAAAGAAATAGTTAAGGGGATGGCTTCTATTATCTCAAAAATAATACTGTTCATACCGAAAAATATTTTCGGAATAGTTAATTTTGCTTTTGATCTTTTTTTCTCGCCCAGATATAACGAGAAATCCGTTGAAACAGAATTTTCTAAAGAATGGCAGGAAGTATTCTCAGAGGAATGGTTTGAAAGATTAAGAAAAGTATCGGATACCGACGCGGCGGATATGGGAGTTAATGCCGACAGATTATATGAAAAGTACCTTGGAAGGCTGTTCACCTTAAGAAGTTTCGGGATGTTACCTGAGTATCTGAGGTTTCTTACCCTTGGTAAAGGGTATTATAGCGGCAGTCTGCTGTATATGGATGACCGCATACTTGAAAGAAAAGCGGAATTGCTTTACAGATATGGTTTACCCGGGACAGGAGGAGAGCTTAAACCTGAGCTCTTGACCTTGCCCGAAGACTTCCTGCGAAACAGAATAGATTTTCTTACCTCTAATGGTTTCCCTGTTAATGAAAACACAATTTTAATGTCTCAGGGAAAACTTGAATCGATATATATAAAAAACCTTTCCGAGGTTATAAACACCATCGCCCCCAGCGGGATAGATCATATTATGGTAGATGCCTTTAACAATGTTGATGATAAGGCGGTTCTTGATAGGCTTAAAGCGGATATCTCAGAAAGAGAAAAATCTTCTAGTCAATTGGAAATGGAGTTGGAGACATTAAGAAGTTCACATGAAACTGCTTTAAGGACCCAAGGCACTGATGGGGATCTTGTGAAAGAACGAGCAGAGCTGTATTATGCAAAATTAGAAAAATTAAAATCTGTCAGGAAGTCGCTTGATCATCTGAAAAAGCAAAGAGGGGCTTCTTATAAACTTCAGGCTGCCGGTATAAAGTAAACGGAATATACACTTAGCCTTACTCCGGAAGCCGTAGACGAGATGATAATCGAAAATACTAAAGAAGCGGAAAAATGGAGCAGGGCCGGAAAAAGAGAAGAAAAAAAGCAGGTTACTTACAAAGATCTGCTTAAAATGAAATCAGCTTATTTCATAAGCAAGAATTTGATCCTTCAGAGCTGGTTGTTTTCGGAAGATTTTGAGAAGATCCAAAAAAGAATAGAGTTTCTTGAGGAACACGGATTTGATGTTAATAACAATACTGTTTCATTGACGCTGGAAGAACTGGGAAAATATGAAGAGGCATCTAAAAACCTGATATCAAGGAAGACCACGCTATTGTCTTCCTGGGGGATAAGAAAGAAAACGGAATTTTTAACAATGCCGCTTGCGGAGATGGAAATGAAGGCAGCTTTACAGGCAAGTATAGGCACGGAAATTACCGAAAGTTCTCTGAGATCAAGCGCGGAAGAAAACCTGGAAAACGCTCTTGAACTTATGTTTTCCTACGCTGAGGGGGTTGCTTATACGCCCGCAGATCTTAGCGAATTAGCTTCCATGCTTGAGAGTATATCAGATCTTAAATTCGAGGAAATAGATCTCGCGGGAGAAGTTACTTTTAATGAACTTATCAGTAATATAAAGCGATTTGAAAAACTCAGCCGGCAGAAAAAAGATATGACGCTTTCCGAGCTTTTGTCTCTTTTAGAAAGGATGAGGGAAGGAACTGATACAGAAATGGCGGGAGACCTGGCGTCCATAGTTGACGGCGCGAAGGTCGACAAAGAGCGGATGTATTCACTGGCGGACAAGTTCCTTAGTCAGGAACCGGTGAATATGTTTATAGGTGAAAAGGTCCATAACATTCAGGCGAAAATGAACGAGATCATGGGTGAAGAAAGAACCGGGGCTTTGCTTGGATCTTATACAGAAAAGAAAGCTACTCTCGATAAAGTTCTCCTATTAGCCCAAGAATACAGGGCGGACATGGAAAATCAGGAAAAACTTAAAGCGGAACTTTATGCCGAGGTTATGTCATATCTCTCTGTTATGAGTAAGCAGCCGCAGGAATTTATAGAGATAGCGAAAAACACCGAAGCGGTCTATGCTCTACTGGGGGTTAAAACAGATGATGAACTAACTGAGGAGTTCGGGGAAGATAGCAAATCTTTGAAGCGTGCCATTAAATCCAGGGACGCGCGAAAAGACTATTTTAACAGGCTTTTGAAAGAAGAGAAATACGGGAAATTAACAGCGTTTATAGAAAAAAACAAAGTAGCCCGAATTTTTGACTGGCTTGAGAAGCATAAGGATGAGGAATTTCTTTCGGCAGAAAAAAAATTATTCACAGCAGATCCGGACATTTATGTATTTAACAGGCTGGGAATGGGCAAATACATCAGTAATGTGAACGGGAAAAATGTATTTGTCGGGCTTGACAGGTTAACAGAGCTCGAGATACACAGGATCTTCAAGCTTAACGATCTTATGGTAAAAGGTTTAAACTCCGGGTTCGGGATATCCCCCAGCCTGAGGATGCGTTTGATAAAAAGGCTAGTTTCTATTAGAGCGCCAAAACTCATAGGAGCGTTAAAATCGGGCGCGGTTTCAGAAGCGCCGGAACGCCAGTTACAGATAAGGCCGGCTAAATTTGCTGCCGCAAGCGCTGTTACCGGGTTATTCCTGATATCTTCCATGGCTTTGGTCTTTGTCCTAATGAGTGCCATACCGGCATATACAGCAGTGGTAAATACCGGTGCCGGGCAGGATCTTTCTTTCCGGGGGGATATTCAGCCTATACTCCAGCCGGGTGCGGACTTGTTGCCTGCCGATCTTGATCTAGGGGCGGTTTCATCTGGCGCTGCGCAATTTGCTTCCGGGAACCTTAGCGGGAAGGCTTATCTGTCGGAAAAAGGTATTAGCTCTCCGGATGATAATGCGGCTATTATGACCATTGACAGGACTTTTGACACAGAGACGGTGCTGAAAAAGATAAAGTCGGCGAAAGATCTTTCAACTCTTATGAGGGTTGTCTATAGTGATCCCGATCTTACTTCGTCGGTTGAACGGTTTTCGGATATGATAAATGCCGTGATGAGCGGCAAAATCATCTTCGGAAAAAAATGGTCAGGAACACAGGCTGCGAAGGATATTCAAACAGCTCTTGTTTATCTCGACCCGAATAGATATTACATAGGGGCTGACGATACGGGCAAACCTATGATAGATAAAATTTTAGACGAAAAAACACTCGGGGCAATAAAAGTCTTTCAGGAAGATAGCGGGATAGAAGCTGATAAGAAGATCGGTCAGCAAACAATGAAACACCTTGTTCAAAGCATATTGATCAAAGATCTCAGTCCCGAAAAGATCATGGTTCCGTCCCGTGAAGGAGGACGTTATGCTATTCCTTCGGATGAGGATCTTGCCGCCGAAGCGCTCAGATTAGCCGAAAACAAGATTTTCAGCAGGGCTTTAAAAATATCTGACAACATTGTGGATTCAATAGAAAGGGAACGAGTCAGGGCCGAAATAGAAAATATCAAAAGGGATATGGAATCAAGGGCTGATAGCGAGGCTGTTGTGCCGGCAGTGGAGGCTGCCAGCAGCATATTGAATAAGGATATAGCGTTGATGCCCTCACCAGGTGAATATGTGCCTGTCCCGGAGAATTGGGATATTACGCTTCTCGACGCTTCCGGCCAGATAGTATCGGAAGATCCCGTCAAAAAAGCTCGTTACGCCCAGGTGGGAGGAGAAACCTGGAACGTATCTTCTTCCAGTTATATTCTTTCAAGAGAAACCTATTCCATTCTCAGGCATATACCGATACTGGGGTGGATAAGGGATGGGATCATGGGAGAGGATAAGGAGGAACTTTTTATATCTTCCATGGCTGATTTCCCTGAAAAAACGAGTTTCTGGGCCGGAGAAGAAGAGCTTACTGGGAAGATAAGGGGGGTTAACGATCTTAAGAAATGCACGCATGTGATAGTTACGGATGAAGAAGGCAATAAAACCCAATATAGCTTGATCGCTCCTTATGTATCACTTTTCAAAAAAGATGATCAGGGCGAAATTCAAGATTTCGCCTATTTCAATGATGGTCTGGGTTCTACTATAGAGGGGACCGCATGGCTGGATTTTGATGAAAAGGTGGAGTATTATTCAGATTACCCGTTTATGCAGGATCCAAAATCCCGTGAAAAGACGCGGAACCCGAGGGCCAGACAGATAAATACCGACAGGAACGCTGTTCCGGTAAAAGCGATACTGCCTTCGGGTAATATTGTTGATTGTAAACGGGCAAGCGGAGTTATGATACTTGAAGACGGGACAATAAGCGGTGTTTTTGATAACATCAACGATCTACCTTCCGGAGCGGCCGTGAATACGGCTTCGCTTGTGGATTCCGCTCTTGATAACGCACGCAAGCTTCAGGTAGCGAGAACAGTTCTTTCTCGTAATCAGTATAAAGCGGAAAAATACAGGTATTCGGGAATGGAAGTCAAACTGGTTGCTGGATATAACTGGAACAGTATGTTGAATGACGATTCCTGGACGCCTTCAGCCGGGATAATATTTCCTCTTTTCAATTACGATAAAAGGGATTCATCGGAATACGCCGAGTACAGCAGGCTGAACTATTATAAGCAGCAAATGGCGGAAAAAGAAGTTTATAAACAACTGGTGTTCAGCATCGTAATGGCGGTATCCGATTATCATAACCTGATAAGACACCAGAATATCTTGAGAAATAAAATAGATCAGGCTAAAAAGGACGCTGTTATCGCCAGTCAACAGTACAGAGAAGGATCGGTTTCCCGAAAGTCTGTCGAAGAAACTGAGCTCAGTGTAAGGACCTATGAGACTCAGCTTATCAGGGTGCGGGAAGAGACCAGAAAGGTTGTTGACAGCCTGGGTGCGCTGACAGGTACTTCCAGGGCTTCAGATTTCTGGGTTATCCCCGAAGATACTCTTGACGTTGAAAGTATAAACAGCCTTCTCATGAAAAATAATATAGAACCTATGGAATTCTGGACGGATTATATCTCGTTACTGGAACATATGGATATTTCCCTTTCCGATGCCGAGTTCAAAAAGAAGGTTATGGAGAGCAAACCTAGATTCAAACTGAATTTGCTCCTCGGCCAGAGTATAGGTACGGGCTTGAGTGAAATGTGCATAATAAGTCCAATACTGACATATGAGAGAGGCCCTGTAGCAATAAAAGAACTCCAGGATATCAGAAAAAAAATGGAAGAGGCGGATATCTCTAACCTTGACAGGAAAAGGGATCTTTCCATGGAGCAGTTAAATGTTATGCTTGAATACGCCCGAAAAATGACACAAGAGAACATGCTCCCCAGGGTTATAAGCTTACTTGAGACCAAATTAAAGCAGAAGGAAAAAGAGTATTATGACGGTAATATAACGGGTACCGAACTTAATGAGTTGAGACATGAATTGGTGACGTACGAGCTTTATTTCCTGGATATGAAGAAAATAGCGGATGAGGCGGCATTTGAACTTCAGAAGATGGAAAAAGAGAAAAAGGACAGTTCTATTTTGAAAAAATATCCGGAAGCGGAGTATTCCCCCTTCGATTATAAAGATATGAGCCCTGTCGATAAATGGCAAAGCGCCGAGGAGGCCGCGTTTTCCAGAAGCGGGTATCTGCGGAATATAGATCTGCAGATAGATTATATAAATGAGGCCTTAACACAGGTTAAGCAAAGGGCTAAAGAAGATAGCGGCTGGGAAAGATATGAAGAAGATCTTACGGAATATTTGAACGCTTTGAAAATTAACCTGATCAAAATGAAAGAGGTTGAGAAGTCTAATTTGCAGAAAAGACTTGCGGAAAGCCTGTTCGAGTATACGGTTGCTAAAGAAAAAGTGCTAAGGGTCAAAGAAGAAAAGAAAAGATTATCAGAAAAAGCGTATTATCTTAAGTTCAACAAAACGGACAGAGATGAAGTGATCACAAGGAACAGTG
>CAYMTI010000077.1:0-6393 GCA_964393315.1 uncultured Planctomycetia bacterium | reverse complement strand
GAACTTACGGGGAACGCTTTAAGATTCCTGGCGGCCAATTATAAACAAAAACAGAAAAAATATGTTAGTATTGAAGCCCGTTCAGTGGCAGATCTGAGATTTATTGCCGGGGCGATAAGCAAAATGGGGCTGAATAAAAAGGCAGCCGGGGATTTCATTCATGTACGCATAATGGACGAAAACATAAAAGATAAGGATATTTCCCGTATAATGTCTCAAACGGGTTTAAATATGTATCTCCCGGAAGATAATGTTTCTTTCTTTACCGGGACTAAGATCAATACGGTAAGTGACGTGATAAATTCGGTAAAAGATGTCTTTGGCTCTAATATCCTCAACAGGGATATAGCTATAGGGACTTCATATGATAGCGCGCTTCTCGATACAGAAGGAGTATTTCTTGCCGGCGAAAATTCCCCGATAATGGTTGAGATGAAAGGAAATGGGCTTTCCTCTCAGCTGCTGTGGGTAATGATAGAACTATTATCTCATAGGGATAAACCGGGAAATATTTCCGCGTCATTGGGCGAAGTGAGGTTATTGAAAGGGTATGTTAATCGATACGTATATATTCCAAATGTTAAACGCATTAATTTCGAACAGCTTAGGGGCGAGATAGAGTACTATGAAAAATTGCTCACAGCGGCATAATTTTCGAAAACAACAAATAGTACCATGATATGCGCGACATCTGGTTCGGAGTAGTAAGGACGTATGAAGAGAATAGAATGCGGGTATTTTTTCAGCAGATTACGACTAAAACAAAGCCGTGGATGTCCTAAGGTAAAAAACGTGTATTCTGCTTAGAAAGCACAAGATTTGATTTAAGCCATTTATCCTTGACATACTCCATAGTAATATAGATAATCATTATAGAGGTTGAGTGTTTTTAGATGCTTAAGCGGAACAAAGGCGTTCGGGGAGGGAGTTAATCTGTCGGAACGCCTTTTTAATGAACGGAGCTTGTAAAAGTGAAAGCTGTTGTAGTATTAGAAGATGGTACAAGATATTTCGGGCGGGCTTTCGGGGCTTTGACCGGAGAGACTTTCGGTGAAATAGTCTTCAATACCAGTATTTCCGGCTACCAGGAAATAATCACGGATCCTTCTTATTCGGGACAGATAGTTACAATGACCTACCCTTTGATTGGTAATTACGGAGTAAATAAAGAAGACGAAGAGTCTGCAGGCCCCAAGATACGGGGGTTTATCGTCAAAGAGCTTTGCGATCATCCAAGCAATTTCAGGTCGGAAATGTCTTTGAATGAATATTTTAAAATCAACGGTATAATGGCGATACAGGGTGTGGATACCCGAGCTCTTACAAAGTATATACGAACAAAAGGGGCCATGAAAGGAGCTATTTCAACTAACATAGAGGATATTGATTCTGTCTTAGACAGGGTCAGAGCTTCCCGGGGCCTAATAGGTGTTGATCTGGTAAAAGAAGTTACTTGCGTGAAACCTGAGAAATGGAACGAAGAAGGGGATATCCGGATAGCTGTTCTTGACTGTGGGGTAAAATATAATATCCTCAGGCATCTTTCTTCCAGAGGGTGTCAAGTGACGCGTTATCCTGCTTATTGCAGTGCTGATGAAATACTTAAAGATGACCCTGATGGTATACTTTTGTCCAATGGTCCTGGAGACCCTGAAGGCGCGCCATATGTTCACGAAACGGTGAAGGATCTTCTAGGAAAAGTACCTATTTTTGGTATATGTCTCGGGCATCAAATGCTGGGATTAGCTATGGGAGGCAAGACTTTCAAACTTAAGTTTGGGCACCGGGGGGGTAATCAGCCTGTCATGGATCTCAGGACTAAAAAAGTAAGTATTACAAGCCAGAATCACGGTTTTTGTGTGGATATAGATTCTATCAAAAGTGCGGGGACAGAGGTGACTCATATAAATTTGAACGATCAGACCGTTGAGGGGATAGAAAACGATAAGTTAGGATTTTTTTGTGTTCAATTCCACCCTGAAGCCGCTCCGGGGCCTAATGACGCTGCTTACTTATTTGACCGATTTATCGATAGAGTGAAAAAGGGAATCAAGCATAATGCCGAAAAGAAATGATATCAAGAGTATTTTGATCATAGGATCAGGACCTATAATTATAGGCCAGGCATGTGAGTTCGATTATTCCGGTTCTCAAGCCTGTAAAGCTCTGAGACAGGAGGGGTTCAAAGTTATACTTGTCAATTCTAATCCGGCTACGATAATGACAGATCCTGAGATCGCGGACAGTACTTATGTTGAGCCTATTACTCCGGACGTTGTCGCGAAGATCATAGAGAAAGAACGTCCTGATGCTATTCTTCCCACTTTGGGGGGGCAGACAGGACTTAACACGGCTATGAATTTGGCTGATATGGGTATTCTTGACAAGTATAATGTCGAAATGATAGGGGCCAACAGGGAGGCTATAAATAAGGCCGAGGATAGGGAGCAATTCAAGGCCGCTATGCAGCGTATAGGGCTTGACCTGCCTAAAAGCGGCCTAGCTTATAATATGCAAGAGGCCAAAGCGGTAGCTGAAGATATAGGGTTTCCGCTTATTATCCGCCCCAGTTTTACTATGGGAGGTACGGGAGGCGGAGTGGTTGTGAATATGGAAGAATTTGAAAAAATAGCCGCGCTTGGATTGCAGAACAGTATGATCAGCGAAATACTTATAGAAGAATCAATAATGGGCTGGAAGGAATATGAGCTTGAGGTTATGCGGGATCGGAAAGACAATGTTGTTATTGTCTGCTCCATCGAAAACCTTGATCCGCTAGGAATACATACAGGGGATAGTATAACCGTTGCTCCGCAACAGACTCTCACGGATAGGGAATACCAGAATATGCGTGACGCCTCTATAGCCATTATCCGGGAGATAGGAGTAGAAACAGGCGGAAGTAATATACAGTTTGCAGTTAATCCGGATACCGGGAGAATGGTCGTTATTGAGATGAATCCGAGGGTTTCACGAAGTTCGGCATTGGCAAGTAAAGCTACGGGGTTTCCAATAGCGAAATTTGCCGCTAAGTTGGCCGTTGGATATACCTTGGATGAGATCCCTAACGACATAACGAAAGAAACGCCGGCATCTTTTGAACCTACTATAGATTATTGTGTAGTTAAGATCCCTCGCTTTACTTTTGAGAAATTTAAACGTTCCGATTCGACTCTCGGGATATCAATGAAAAGTGTCGGAGAAACCATGGCTATCGGACGGACATTCAAAGAATCTTTGCAGAAAGGACTTCGGGGGCTTGAAACAGGTAAGGCTGGATTTGAAACTATTCAAACGCTGAAAACGGTATCTGATGAGGAACTGGATCAAATGTTGAAAAGACCCAGTGCTGAAAGATTATTTTATGTTAAAGAGGCCATAGTGAGGGGATATAAAACTCAAAAGGTGTTTGATCTTACGAGCATTGATCCCTGGTTTATTGAGAATTTGAGAGATATTGTTGACTTAGAGGGGGAACTGGATGCTGTTCTTCCTGATGTTACTTTTGAAAAAGAGGCAAAAGATGAAACTCTGATGGATTTGATCAGAAAAGCTAAAACCTTTGGTTTCAGCGATGCTCAAATTTCGGATAAAATGGGATGCACCGAAGAAGAATTCAGGGATTTTCGTAAAAAAGCAGGAATAATACCTACTTTTAAACTTGTAGATACATGTGCCGCTGAATTTGAGGCTTATACTCCTTATTATTATTCTACGTATGAGTCAGAGTGTGAGGTTAAAAGATCAGACAGGGAAAAGATCATGATACTCGGAGGAGGACCAAATCGGATAGGGCAGGGAATAGAGTTCGATTACTGCTGCTGTCACGCTTCTTTCGCTCTCAAAGAATTGGGATTTGAGACTATCATGGTCAATTCCAACCCGGAAACAGTAAGTACGGATTACGACACAAGTGATAAATTATATTTTGAACCTTTGACTTTTGAAGATGTAATGAATATCGTGGAAAAAGAAAACCCCCAGGGGGTTATAGTACAGTTTGGAGGGCAGACCCCGCTAAACCTGGCGGAGAGGCTTAAAAAGGCGGGTGTTCCCATAATAGGTACTTCCGTAGATTCGATAGCTCTGGCGGAAGATAGGGAAAAGTTCAAGAAACTTCTGGAAGATCTGGATCTTAAGCAGCCCCCGAACAATATAGCCTTTAGTGTCGAAGAGGCTTATAAGAATGCCCAAGGTATAGGCTACCCTGTTGTAGTCAGACCGTCTTATGTGCTGGGAGGCAGGGCGATGCGTATAGTCTATGATAAAAAAGGGATAGAAGATTTTATGCAGGAGGCTGTTGAAGTTTCCCCGGGTCATCCTGTGCTTTTAGATAAGTTTTTGCAGAACGCAATTGAAGTAGATGTAGACGCTGTCAGTGATGGAGAGGATGTTATAATAGGTGGGATAATGGAACATATAGAGGAAGCGGGAATCCATTCCGGTGATTCTGCCTGTGCATTGCCGCCTCATTCTATTTCCGATACTGTTGTAACCGAGATCCGCCGGCAGACGGAAAAGCTTGCAAAAGCTCTTGATATAAAAGGTCTTATGAATATACAGTTTGCTATTAAAGGCAGCGAGATTTACATACTCGAGGTAAATCCCAGAGCGTCCAGAACGGTTCCCTTTGTATCCAAAGCTACGGGAGTTCCACTAGCTAAGATCGCATCAAAGATCATGGCGGGGAAAAAACTTAAAGTTTTAGGGATTAAAGATCCTATGGCGAATTTGGCTTATACCTGTGTTAAGGAGTCGGTGCTTCCTTTTACAAGATTTTCAGGTGTCGATATTATTCTCGGCCCTGAAATGATGTCAACGGGAGAAGTTATGGGAATAAGCGGAGATTTTGGAACAGCGTTCGCAAAAGCCCAGGCCGGTGCGGGGCAGATACTTCCCCTTAAAGGTAAGGTTTTTATATCTGTTCAGGAATCGGACAAAAGGAATATAGTTTTTATCGCTAAAAAACTATTCGATTTTGGTTTTGAGATCATAGCTACCGAGGGGACGGCTAAGGTCTTAAAGAGTAACAATATCGAAGTTGAAGTAGTCAAAAAAATGCATGAAGGAAGTCCTAATATTTATGAAAAGATAAAAGAAGGCATTATAGCGCTTATAATAAACACTCCTTCCGGAGAAAAACCTCATGAAGACGGTGTTATTATACGATCAACAGCTATAATGCGCGGGATACCCTGTATAACTACTCTTGCCGGGGCTCAAGCTTCAGTGAACGGCATAGAATCTAAAATAAAGCATGAATTGATTGTCAGACCTCTACAGGATTATTATGGGACGAAATAATACGGGAAAAAAAGAGTATTGCGGAGTTTTTGGGGTTTTTGGGCATACAAAAGCCGTGGATCTTACGTATTTGGGATTGTATTCATTACAGCATAGGGGAGAAGAATCCTGCGGGTTGGTGGTATCTAACGGCAGAAAAATACAGCAGGTCATAGGAATGGGGCTTGTCCCCGATGTTTTGAACAAAAGATCCCTCAAAGGGTTAAAAGGAACCAATGCTATAGGGCATGTAAGATATTCCACTACGGGTTCCAGTATCGTCAGAAACGCCCAGCCTTTCGTTATTAATCACAACAAGCTATCCTTTTCGATAGCTCATAATGGGAACTTAACTAATGCGGTAAAACTGAGAAGAGAGCTGGAGCAGGAAGGAGCGATTTTCCAGACGTCAATGGATTCGGAAGTTGTTCTTCATTTGGTCGTAAGGTCAAAAAAAGATAAGTTCAAAGATCGTTTGGTAGAAGCTTTGAATCAGTGTGAAGGAGCTTATTCGATGCTGTTCCTGGGGAAAGATCAGCTTGTGGGAGTGAGAGACCCGTATGGGTTCAGACCGTTATGCCTGGCAGAAAAGGACGGGAAATATGTTCTTGCCAGTGAAACATGTTCGATGGATCTAGTGGGAGCCACTTTTATCCGGGAAATAGAGCCCGGAGAAATAGTTATCATTACGAAAGAGGGGATTGAATCCTTAAAGCCTTTTGAAAAGAAGAGATGTTCCAGTTGTATTTTTGAGTTTATTTATTTCGCTCGGCCTGACAGTTGTATTTTTAATCAGAGTGTGCATCAGGTTAGGAAAAAACTGGGCAGAAAACTGGCTGAAGAATATCCTGCGGATGCTGACATAGTTATGAGTATACCGGATTCCGGTAACTATGCTGCTTTAGGATATTCCGAGACCAGCGGCATACCTTTTGAATTCGGCATGGTAAGGAATCACTATATTGGCAGAACGTTCATCCAACCCTCTCAGGAAATGAGAGAGCACGGCGTAAGAATAAAATTAAACCCGATAAAAGATGTGTTAAAAGGTAAAAAAGTTGTTGTCGTGGAGGAATCCATAGAAAGAGAAACTACTACTAGCGGGAGCAT
>CAYMTI010000076.1:0-6396 GCA_964393315.1 uncultured Planctomycetia bacterium | reverse complement strand
TAAAAACAACGTAATACTCTATTTGTAAGTGGTACTACAAATGGGGGAAGGTCAATTTTACCCTATTTTGCTATATTTTAACTCTTAGCGGTTATATGTCAATAAAAATGTAATCGTTAGTTTAAAAAAAGAAAGGCTCCCCGGTATAACATTTAACATAAGTGTCTGCACATGATAACTTATGAGTAACTCATTTTCCGGGATAATAAAGCAGCAGAATGGAACCTATATTACATCCTACATGTTGGGCAACAACCCCGCATTTTGCCATAAAAAGAAAAAAGACCGGTCTTTTTGACGATGATGACAAAGCTTCAAAGTTTCCCTGACCTTTACTTATAACCATATCCGCGTGTTCAAATGTTTTAAGGAAATATTTTGAACAAATAGAAAGAACAGTACCCGGCGCATCTGCCCCTGAAGAAATAACCTCCGCTTTTTTATCTATTCCACATAAGCGAGCATCTTCTACCAACGCATCATTTATAATAGGCTTTTCTTTTACGGCATAAATTATATTTTTGTCCTTGTACATTTTCTTTATCTGCTCTATAAGCAAAAGGTCAAATACCGTTTCTCCCGCATTATCAGCCAGGTATAAAATATTTTGCGCCTTTTCCAGAACCATATTGAATTTATCAAAATTGAAAAGTTCCCTGCTTACATTCTGTATAGCTTTATGCTCTCCTTTAAGGATATTCTCGAGTTCGGCTTCGACATTTAAAGTGTTCTTAACCCCGTAATCTATGATATTGCCCGCGATAGCCAATTCAACCGAATCAAGCAGTTTATTCGAACTGGACTCAATTTTCTTCTTAAACCTGTCCTTTACGCCAACGGCCAAACGATTACTTTTGATCTTTATGTCCCTGTAAGGATCATCTACCCCGTAACTCTTTTTAACGATGTCATGTATCACTCTTCCCATTTCCGGGGGAGAAGTGTCCATTGAGATCTCAGGTATTACCCTGGCTACAGCATCAATGACCTTTCTATGCCTATCCGGATCTGACCCGCATATCCTGGCAGCCTCAATAGCTTGCTTAAAAAAACATGGAATACAATCAAAATATGTTCTCATTTCTTTCCAATTCATTTATAGAGTTAAAACTTCAAGGGACCTTCTACAAAACAGCGCATTATTCGGCCCCATACATTGCACATGTTATTTAATACTGATCTTACTACTATTTAACTCGTGGATCCAAACTTCTAAGTTCCTATCTATCATATTTTACGGCTGTCATATGCCCAGTGCAGAAGCGCCTGGCGCTGTCTGGGCCTGCAGGTAATATCCTTCTTATCGCAATTCAGCTTTATCTGAGCTATATGACGTCTCATCGCCTTCCATCTCTTTATCTGCCTTTCATCCTCTAAAGGCATTCGGCGCCCCATATAATAACGGCAATACCACTGGAACCAGCCCCGGGGATCACACCGGAATATCCATCCTTTTTTTACCCAGTAGCTTAGCGGCTTACTCGCGTTGACCTTAAAATAATTTAAGCGGGGATCATGCTTTTCAGAACATAATTTAGCGCCGCGGAACCAGTCTTCGGGAAACTCATTCCGGCAATCAGTCATATATTTACCCCCGAATATTCCCATCTTCAGCATTTCTTCAGGCGAAAGATCCGGATTAAATCCCGGATCGAAGTTCTCCCCCTCGGGTTCTGACAATAAGTACCTGTAATTCTTCTGCATCTTATCATTAACTACCACAACTTTTTCTCTCACTACACTTATCTCCCGGTTCCTGACTTTTTCTAATAATATACCTTATCAAACAGATCGTAAACACACCTATCAGTGAAAGAAAAACGATCACGAGAATTTTACAAAACGGACATATATATCCGTTTCCGCATTTACATAAAGTCCAAGCCGCCATATCTCCCTTGATCAAGCCGTATTACACTTCTTATCTTATATGATATATAACTAGTCAGAACATATATTATCGCTACTTTTCATATCCTTTACCCTCTGTTTCTCTCTCCGCAAAACATCTCGTGCATATGTAAAGAATATAGACATCACCTATAGGTCTTACCCCGGAATACCCGCCCTCCGTATATTTTTCGAATTATGCATCTCTATCCTTACAATCCGGGGACTTCATTGTTTTTTATTATCCCCTCAAGATCATCGGAAGGATCACCGTAAAAGCCGTTCCCTGGCGCTCCCGGCTCTCCACTTCTATTTTGCCTCCATGCATTTCCACTATATTCTGGCAAACCGGGAGCCCCAGTCCTGTCCCGTTAATTTTAGTCGTAAAAAGCACTTCAAATATCTTCCGCATATTTTCCGGGGAGATACCTTCACCTGTATCACTGAACATGACCTTTAAAAGATCTTTTTTTTCGGATCCTTTTATCGTTAAAGATCCGCCATTGGGCATAGCCTGGACAGCATTCAGTATGATATTGGAAAAAACAAGTACCATTTGGCTTTTGTCCATAGATATTCCCGGAAGATTGCCGTCAATATCTACAGCAATCTCTATATTATCAGGAATAGATATTTTTGATAACGCCTTTTTGATAACATTTCTAAGATAGCACCGTTTGACATCAGGCGCTTTTATCCTCGCAAAAGTAAGTATGTCCTCTATTATCTTATCGGATATGTTCACCTCAGCATCTATAAGGTCCAGGTGGCTTATGACTTTATCCTGACTCATCAAAGTCTCAAGATTTTTCTTCAAAAAGTAAACTGAATGTTTTATAACGCCCAGTGGGGTTCTTAATTCATGCGCTACCATCCCGGCCAGTTTTCCCAGGGCCGCAAGCCTTTCACTTTTTGCTGTCCTGTCCCTGGCCTCAAGAAGATCTTTTGATTTTTTCATTATTTCCGTTTCCAGGTTTTCTTTGAGAGCTCTCAATTCTTTTTCAAATTTTCTTCGTTCGGTTATATCCTCTCCGGAACTAAGCGTGCTGGTGATGTTTCCGTCTTCATCCTTTATGACGGTATTATGCCATGATATCAAACGTTCTTCTCCATCGGAAGTTAAGATAGGATTTTCGAAATATTCTGTATCTGCGATCTTCCCGGATATCAATCCGTTAAAAGCCCCCGATACCTGGTCCCGGATATTCTCCGGCACAAAATTTTTGAACCAGTCTTTCCCGATAATATCTTCTTTTTCATATCCCAGGATATCACATCCTTTCCTGTTTATGAGTGATACACTATGATCCGCGTTAATAACCACAAAAACAACTCCGGCTATATCTATATATTTTTCTAAAAGCCTGCATGATTCATCCATACTTCCCCTCTGACCGTATTGTACCGCCCTCTGAAAAACTTTAATTCTAACGATTACTGCGTCAAAAATACGTTCCAAGCACTCATATACAGCAGTAACCTACTCTATAAAACTGTATTTTACCCTTTTCTTACCAAACTACTCTGGCTCCGCAAAGATCTTTTGTATATTATTTTATCCCATATAGCCGTTTATATTTTTCATAGGGGATAATATCTGTTCTTCTTTGCTTGAAAAACAAAAACCGGGCTATATTCCAACTATTGATCGAGTCAACGTTTGTATCTTTTAAAAATATCCATCGACAGTATCTTGGGGAACCTCTCATATATTATACCGTAGCTTTTATCCTTCGGAATGCCCGGTTTTTTTAAAGTAACCTGAGTCTCATAATCGAGAAGCATATTGTCCCCTCCGGCCGCGGTAACCTTATAATCAACTTCCATTCGCGCCCAGTTCTTTTTATCTCTAGTGAGCTGATCCAATGCTATAGCTCCAGGAGAATATATATCTGTTATCGGGGCCTTTTTACTCCAAACATAATCACTTATTACTCCCTTGAAAATAATATCCGCTTCTTTTGGATCATTAACTATCTCAAACTTGGGGCTTATCCTATCTGAAAACATTTGTTTTACTATTTGAGTAACTTTGCCGGCATCAACGTTTTTATCTTTCGATTTATTGATCATATCACTTACATAGATCTTCACGGGACTGGAGCTTTCCACAACATCCGTCCATGATTCCAGTCCTTCGCAAAAAGATCTTTCCGCTGACAGAATAAACGATAAAACAAAAAATAAAACCAGGATCGATTTGATGAAATTCATTATATTTTCCTCCTTTTTTGTGATTTTTTCCATAAGTTCAATTTCCTGAGCTGACTATCGAAGACCCCGGGTAGATAAGCATGAACAGTACAAGCTTTTTACGACATAACAAATATTGATGCGCTTTTTCTTGACCATAGATAGGCCATCTCTTCCGGAAATATAAACCACGGCTTTCGCCTTCCTTGTCCTCTTCTCACTCTCCCTTTCTCTTTCAGAGCCTTATCTCGACAAGACTGGATTTTTCCTTTTTTTATCAGCCCCTTACCGGAGTAGTCATTCTTCCTTCTTTAGGGGCAATTTTATAACAGCGGTTGTACCTTCACCGACTACACTGTCATAGTATATTTCTCCATCGTGCTCCTTAATTATCCCGTAACAGATAGAAAGTCCCAAGCCTGTACCTTCCTCTTTTGTGGTATAAAAAGGATCGAACATATTTTCATTGACCTCTTTAGGTATCCCCTCTCCGGTATCCCGGATCTCGACAAAACCCGAATCATCATCTTTTTTTACGACCACTGTAATATGTCCGCCCTCTTTCATCGCTTCAAAAGCGTTCTTCAAAACATTAAATATCACTTCTTCTATCTGCACCACGTCAACTTCTACTTTTACCTCCTCCGGAGAATACTCTCTGTCTATAACGATATCAGATAACAGATAGTATTTATCGACTAGCTTCAAAGTGTTTTCTGTTATCTCTTTAAGATCCTTTACCGAAACTACACCTTTACTGGGCTTAGAAAACAGAAGAAGCCTCTTTATTATCTCTTTGGCCCTGAAACTCTGATTTTCTATCGTCTTGAGGTGCTCTTCCAGTTCTTTGTCCTGAATAGTCCCCATAAGAGATAACTGTGCCCTGCCCGCTATAGCCTGTAGGGGATTATTTACCTCATGAGCCATTTCGGATACAAGCCGTCCCAGAGAAATAAGTTTTTCAGATCTCAGAAGCATTTTCTGGGCGCTATTAAGCTCTCTTAATTTATTTTCCAGCTCTTCTCTTATCTTATTATTATCCTCAAGCATACTTATCATTATTTCACGATTAATAGCTGCATTTCTAAGCATGTTATCCATTCTTTTGTTCTTTTCCTCAAGTTCATTTACATATTGCCGGATCTCCCTGTTCATTTTATGGGTTCTTTTTTCGAGATGTAAAGAGGTAAAAGCATAAGAAAGATCCGCAGCCAGTTCTCTGAACAAGTCTTTCTCTTCCTGTATAGCTGCTATATTATAGGGAAGAGCTACGGTTATTGTTCCATAAAGGTTATCTTTGTCCATTAGGGGGGAACAGAAAGCCACTTTACCCGAATATTCCGAATCCAGGGGGCATCCAAGACAAGTTTTTTTTGGGTTCTCTATGCTTACTGCTTCTTTTTTCTCAAGCGCTTTCTGCTGGCACTTAACCCTTCCGCCATTTTCCAGTATTTTTTTCAATTCGGGAGAAAAACCCTTTATCCCTTTTTCCGGCAAATACCTGAACGATCCTTTATTATCAAAAAGCTCTATCCACGCGTTTTCATACCCTCCGGATTCTATGAGATATCTTATAGTCCCGGACGCGATCTTCTCGGGATCCTTCTCTTTTATAATAAGCTGATTTACGCAACGTATTGAAAAAAGGACCCGGTTAAGATGCTGGATCTTTTCTTCCGCCGTTTTTTGCCTGGTTATATCGGAGACTATACCTCTGTACTTTATTATCTGCCCCTTATCGTTCCTGACTATTTCCGTCCAATCTCTGACCCATATAAAATCGCCTTTATTATTAAGAAGGCGATATGGTTCATGATAGAACTCAGTACGGTCAGGATCCAAGCTATTCTTTTTCACCTCATCGTTTACTCTGTCTATATCATCGGGGTGAACGACCGCGGAATATTTTATTTCTCCCGAAATAAAATCCTCAGCCGAATACACCAAAAGGCCCTTAAAGTTCTCGGAAACGAACTCTATTTTCCATCCGGGATCATATAACCAGATAAATATAGCATTATGACTTCTATTGAATATTTTCTCGAGTTCCGCCACCTTTTGCTCGTGTTTTTTCCTTTCTGAAATATCTCTTGTGATCCCGAACATTTTATTTTCAAAACCTTTTGTTCCGGTTAAATACCTTGCCGAAACCTCAACCGGGACCTTATGTCCGTCTTTGTGGACAAGCTCCGTTTCGAACAAAGCGTATTCCGATAAATTCTCAGCGGCTAAAACTTTTTTTGCATCTTCGCGCATTTTTTCAAATTTCCCTTGAGAAGATAGGGCTGCAAGATGCTTACCCTTGATCTCCTC
>CAYMTI010000075.1:0-6432 GCA_964393315.1 uncultured Planctomycetia bacterium | reverse complement strand
AAAAAAAATTAGTTAAAAATCCTGAAATATTCGCGGTAAACTGAAGATTGTTATATTTTGTTTATTTAAAATAACTTATGACAATAACGATAATCCTTCGAAAAGCAGATCAGGTTTTATCCTTTTTATCAATAAAGAGTTTTTAGCGATCAAAGAGGCATCTCCACCTGTGGCGATAACCTTCAAATCCAAGCCATATTTCTTTTTAAATCTAGAGATCAATCCATCACACAAATCAGCGTAACCGTACAGTATACCTTTATTGATACTAGCTCTGGTGGATTTTCCCGGAATACCCGATTGATGCCGTAATTCCACATGAGGTAATAGTGCCGCATTCTCCGTTAAAGATCTAAGGCTTAATCGGACTCCCGGGAATATTAAGCCTCCTTCATATTCGCCTTTTCTGTTCACAATATCGAAAGTAACGGCTGTTCCGAAATCAATAACAAGTACAGGCGCGGAGTATAGTTTAAAACCGGCGTAAGATACGATCAAACGGTCTTGGCCTACGTCGCGCGGTTTGTTATACTTGATTTTGATAGGTACCGGGATATCCTGACCTATTATCTTTATCTTACGGCCGGGAAGAACAGTTCGTAAACTTTTAATGACTATAGATAGAAAGTCAGGGACAACGCTTACTATCAATATTTCCTTTATTGTGTCCGCGTTTTTGCCCAATAATCTTTTCAGGGCTGCAGTACTGATCTTCTCTCTTGAGGTTTTGAAAAAACATTTTTTAAGTATTCGTCCTTGTTTCTCAAAGACAAGCCCCGTATGGGTATTTCCTATATCAATCAGCAATTTCATTTTGATCCTCCCGGCAGAAAAATATATCGCCGCTGAATATTCTCTGCGTAGAATCGTCCGTTTTTACGATCAGGGCTCCGGACCCGTCGATATCAACGGCTTTTCCTTTTATTTTTTTGTGATAAGTCTCAATATATATCTTTTTTCCCAAAACTGTCGAATATTTTTTCAGTTTTTGCAAAATGGGATCGAATCCGTTATCGACATAATCATAATATGTTCCCTCGAAAGTTTCAACTATCTTGCTCATGACCTCTTTTCTTATGAACATCCGGTCCAAACACTCATACAAGCTCGTTGCGCATACAGGCAGATCTGAAGCAGGTGTATTTACATTGATACCAGTTCCCAAAATTACAAAATCCACCATATCCTGCTGTGCCTTGATCTCTGTGAGTATCCCCCCGATCTTTTTCCCTTGCGCATATATATCGTTGGGCCATTTTATGCCAGCGTTCAGACGGTATTTTTCCCTTAAAACTTTAACGACCGCATAGGATGAAACCAGAGTAAGCGCGGGTAATCTTGTCAAAGGGAGCGCTGGCCGGAGTATAACGGAAAAATAAAGGCCTACACCGGGAGGAGATATCCACTTGCGCCCCAATCTTCCTTTTCCGCCTGTCTGTTCTTCTGAGACGATTATATCTCCTTCTTCTGCGCCTAATTCGGCTAATTGATAAGCTTTATCATTTGTAGAAGTCAGCGTTTCGTAATAGTAAATATTATTTTTACCCATGAGTTTTGATGATAGGGATGCTGAAATATCATAACCATAAAGTTTGTCGGGACAGGAGATCAATTTATATCCTTTTTTGGAGACCGCTTCTATTTGATATCCGTCATTTATGATTTTTTTTATATATTTCCAGGTATTAGCGCGGGAAAATCCCAGTATTTCGGATAATTCTTCCCCGGAAACATATTCAGAAGAAGCTGAATAGAGACATGATAATATAGTTCTTTTTACTTTATATTCTTTCATAGCGGATCATATTAAAATATTTGTTATAGCTGCAACCAGCGGAAGAATTATTTTATCAAAAAGTCCCAGATATAAAAGGATAAAAAGCAGAATAAAACCGTATTTTTCAATAATGATGAAATAGCGGTACATTTTCAGAGGCAAAAGGGAAAACAGAATGTTAGCACCGTCTAGAGGGGGTATAGGCAAAAGATTAAAAATAGCAAGAACCAGACTGATTAAAATACCCGAGAGCAAAAAATTCCACATAATAGAATATCTGGGGAATAAGCCCGTTTTAAAAATGGAAGCAAACAGTACGGCCATGAGAAAATTTGCCGCAGGTCCTGCGAGGCTTGTCAAAAACATACCTTTTCGCGGGTTTTTGAAGTTTGCCGGATTAACCGGCACGGGTTTTGCCCACCCGAAAACAATAGGAGAACGTATTGCTATCAGTAATATCGGCAATAAAACGGTTCCCACGGGATCAGCATGGACCAGGGGGTTGAACGTCAAACGGCCGGCGTTCTTAGCGGTATGGTCGCCCATTAAATATGCCGTATATCCGTGGGCCAGTTCATGGATGACGATAACTATAACAAAAATTATAATAGGTATAATTATCATATCTTAAGGGAGAACATATCCCATTCTTTTCAATGCCTTGTTCATCCTGTCCGCGGCCTGATCTTTTGTCATGCCTTCGGTAAGATTATCTTTACATATCATCGCATAACCTTTACGGTTCTTGATCTTGAAAAGGCTAACATCTTTTAATGAAACTTTCTTTAGTTGAACTTCCTTTTTTGTCATTACCCCCTCCTCTTTTTTTAGAGACCGGATATATTATTTTTGATAATATACTCGATCGTTTTATCTGAATTTATGTCTTTTCCTGTTAATCCGAATACTTTCACTATAGCAGCATTCGGGATCATTTTCCGCATTTCATCAATAGTTTTTTTCCATGGGGACGAAGCTGCTGTGCAAAAAAGAAGTATTTTCTTATTTTTAAATGAATTTTCAGAAAGAAAAGTCCGAACAGCCGGGGGGATAGTTCCCGCCCATACTGGAGTGCCTATGCAGATAAGATCGCTTATTTGTATAGAACCTTTATTGTATTCTATCCTGGTTTTTTTATGTTTAATAGCGTCCAAACATGAAGAAATAAAACAAAGAAAACCTTTGCGTTCCTTTTTATCAATTATTTGGATAACTCCTGCATTTAGTGACTCAGCTAATTTCAATGCCACTTTTTTTGTTCTTCCCGAACGGGAATAATAGATTACAAGCTTTTCCATTCAGAGCTTTTTTCCTTCTTTACCTACACCCATATCTTCTAAAAAAACCTCGATATCCTGATTGGCTTCCCAGATCTTTCTGATCTTACTTTTTGTTTTCAGAAAAGCTCTTACAATCGCAGGGTCAAAATGTGTTCCAGCTCGAGAAACTACCATAGCCACGGATTTTTCGAAGCTGAAAGCTTCTTTATAAGGCCTTTTAGTGGCATAAGCGTCAAAACAGTCCGCTAAAGCGACTATTCTCCCGTATAAGGGGATTTCTTCCCCCTTTAGACCCTTAGGGTATCCTGTGCCGTCAAACCGCTCATGATGACTCAGGGCTATATCACGGCAGGCTTTCATCATAGGCGACTTTGCGTTTCTAAAAACTTCAGAACCAGTAACTGGATGTTTTTTTACCTGTTCTTTTTCCTCCGAGGTCAAAGAACCGTTCTTTAGAAGGATCTTATCCGGTAATACTATCTTTCCTATGTCATGCATCGCGCTGGCATATCTTATTAGATCAACATCTTTTTCGTCAAGTCCCAGAGCTTCAGCTATAGCCCCGCTATAATCCGCGATCCGAACCAGATGTCCTCCTGTAGCCGGGTCGCGCAGTTCAGCCATAAGCGCCAGGTTAAATATCATCTCAACATAAGAATCTCTCAGTTCCTTATAAGATTTTTTCAGATGTTTATAAGCGCTTGTTAATTTTGGCCTGCCATTTTGCGATTTTTTTTTCATGTCATTCCATTTTTTTTAAATACTTATAATAATCGCCGTTCGTAGTTAAAATAATGGTCGTATCATTACCGATAGTGTTTTTGTAAGTCTCAAGTGTTTTTAGAAACGAATAGAAATCGGGATCTTTACTATAGGAAGACGCATATATTGAAATAGCTTCGGCATCCGCTTTTCCCCTGAGACCCTGTGCCATTCTATACGCTTCCGATGTAATAAGTTTAAGCTCTTTTTCTTTTTGACCGCGGATCTCGGCGCTTTTTCCTTTTCCTTCGGAACGGTACTGTTCCGCAGCTCTTTTTCTTTCGGCGATCATTCTTTGATAAACTTTGCGGCGTACATCCTGAACATAATTTATTCTTTTTATGCGTACGTCTACAATATCTATACCGTATTGAGGGGCAAGGACTTTTGATCTGTCCAGGATTTTCGATTCAAGATCTTCTCTGCCCGATTTTATCTCTTCAAGAGCTTCTTCAGCGATAGCCATATTATCTATATCTTTTTGGGTCTCTAATATGCGGTTGGAATCCCTTATAGTTTCAACCAGTAAATGGGAGGTGATAACATCCCGTGTCGCCGAATTTATTATATCATCCAGACGGGCATGAGCTCCTGTTTCCCCGCCCACGGATTGTAGGAACTTTAAAGCGTCGTTTATTTTCCAACGTGCCGTGGTATCTACCCAGATATATTTTTTGTCTCTTGTAGGTATCTGATTCGGATCACCGTCCCAACCCAAAAGTCTCTTGTCAAAGAAATGAGCATTTTGTATGAAAGGCATTTTTAAATGTAATCCGGCTTTAGTGATAGGATCACCTACAGGTTTCCCGAATTGGGTTATAACCACCTGCTGTGTCTCGGAAACCAGATATACAGCGCCTATAACAAACAGAGCCGGAATTAAGATCACTAAGAAAGCTATTAAACTTGCTACTTTTTTCATTTTTCCTGCCCTCCTTTTTCCTCAAGTCTCATTAGCGGTAAAACCGAGGTCTGCTCAGAATCTATGATATATTTTTTACCTGTATTCGGCAGAACATTCGCCATAGTCTCAAGATACATCCTTTTTTTTGTAATAGCGGGAGCGTTTTTATATTCTTCCCAGGTATCAAGAAATCTTTCGGATTCACCTTTAGCACGGTTGACTTTATCCAGCGCATAACCCTCCGCCTGGTTGATCGTTCTTATTGCTTCTCCATGGGCCTGAGGTATGGCTTTGTTGTATTCTTCCCAGGCTTCGTTTATCATCTTTTCTCTTTCCTGCTTGGCTTCGTTAACTTCATTAAAGGCCGGTTTGACCTCGTCAGGAGGATTAACGTCCATTAGTTTAAAAGTAACTATTTTTATCCCTGTTTGATACTTATCCATCAATGCCTGAAGCTGTTTCTCAGCAAGATCCGCTATTTCTTCTCTTTTTGTTGTCAGCACTTCATCAACCGTATAATCCCCGCAAAGTCTTCGCATTACCACCTCGGACATAGCTCTGACATTTCCCAGTGGGTTGCGTGTTTTAAACAACAATTTAACCGGATCTTCCACTTTATATTGAACTATCCAGCGAACGTCCAGAATGTTAAGATCGCCTGTGAGCATTAAAGATTCTTCTGGATATTTGCGGCTGGCATAGACGCTTCTAACACCCGGAACTGTAGTTCTGAATCCGAACTCTTCTTTAAAGATCTTCTTTACCTTTATCGGTGTGACTTTCTCAATTCCAAGAGGCAGTTTAACATGCAGACCGGGATCCGTAGTCCTTACATATTTACCAAATCTTTGCACTACCCCTACCTCGTCCGGTCCTATGGAATATATTGCCGTAAAAGCGGCATAAAGTAGTGAAATTATGATAATACCCATAAAAACGATAAACGGTATGAACTTATCGAAATTATTCCCGAATTGACGTATCTTTTCAGAATGTTCGCGGAAAAGATCATCCGGAGAACGAAAATTATCCATAGTTACCTCCTATTTTACTATCTCAAAAGTACAAATAACTCTGTTACTTTTTCCAATTGACCTGTAGCAAAGTCTCAAAGTCCAGGTATATATCCCGCCATTTTCAAACTTTTCTGATGGAACAGTTACGGCATGAATATTACCGGGAACTTTCTTTATAAATAAAACACCGGATTTTGTTGACTCTGTTCCTTCGTACAAACGAAAATCATAATATTTCCCAATTTCGTTCAAAGCGACATGTTTTCCCCAGGAAAAAGTAACCCCGTCCATCTCCCGTATGTCAACAACTTCCCCCCGGGGCGATTTTATAACAGGTTGAGGAATATATCCTGAAATTTCTCCGGTAAAAAACGCAAACGCGCTAGACGCGCTTACTATGATTAATGATATTATTAAGAAAAACTTTTTCCGCATAAAGTAAATTTTAGAATATTTATTATAATACACAAATCTTTTATATGCCACAATAAAACAAAAAATGATAACGGATCCAGTCTTTTCTTTAACGGATAAAAAGCGAATAGGTGCGTTGTGGGTAGACCAAAACCTTATTTTTGTGCTCTGGCGAGGTCTGACCCCAAGGTTCGAAGGGCCGGCCAAGGCCCAAGTCCAGCCGTGGGGAGTGTATAATTGAGTGTGTCTGAGGGGGGATAAAAGAAAAGGGATAACTAG
>CAYMTI010000074.1:0-6451 GCA_964393315.1 uncultured Planctomycetia bacterium | reverse complement strand
TGTCTCAAGAAACCGTTTTGTGACATTTCTCTTAACAAAGTATATTACAGCCGCTGCCATCAGAAGTATTATTATACCCTGGTAAAAATCAAGAGATTCCTGCTGGACCGGCACATGCGGAATAATATTCAAATAATAAGCTGTATAAACCGAAATTATCAGACCCGCGATAATAAGACTTTCCAAAGGCGACCAGGGAAAAGGGAACGCGAAGCTGAAAAGCATGAACACATAAAAGCCCAAAACCATAAGTACCGGCGCATTGCTTTTGAGATGATTTCTCGCCACCACTAAAAGCGCGCTCAACATAAGCAAAGAGGACGATAGCTTTAATACCATAAGGTTTAAACTTTTCCTGGCGATTACCATAGCTAAAAAACATACAAAGGTAATAAAAAGCCACGTAGGCCAGAACCTTACCGGAAATCTGTGAATTACAATAAGATTTATGGATACGGTCCCGAAAACAAAAAGAAACATAAGAAGTATGGCAAAGAGCTGCAAAGTACTGCTGAACCTTTCCGTTTGCGTCTTCAGATAATCTTTCATATATTTGTCAGGAATATTGACCTTGAATCCGCTCATTTTTAACCTACTCTTTCTATGACTGCGCTTTCAGCTATATCGCCAGGAGCCGTGATATCCGGATCCGGAACCTGAGGAACAATATCAAGACCGGAAAAACTGAACGCTTCATAACAGAGTTCCGAACAAAAATAATCCCGGTCTTTCTGCCATTTGTTAGCGGCTGCTCTTGCAGGTTTGAACACCTTGGAAATGAGCTTTAAAATGCCCAGGTAAATAACGCCCGAATAATCGTATCTGTTGTTAAGCTGTTTTATAAGATACGCTACAACTTTACTGCCGTCATAAACATACTCTTTTTTTACTCTGTAAATATCAAAAGAAACGGGTATTTTACTGATGCTTCTGGCTCTAACACCTCCGCGTGTAATAGCTTCTATCGCAAGATCAAGTTCGGGGGATATGCACACAGCTACATGAGAATATTCACTGCCTGTACCCCAGGCTATGATCTTTGAGATCACATCCTTCTCCGCTCTGAACAATAATATATCACCGGATTCCATTTCTACTCCCGCAACATATTATCCTGCTATTTCGACGGTCTTCGCTCACCTTTTACGTCCTTTCCCTGAATCTGTTACCAAAGACAATTTTTTCGGATACGGAGAGAAGAAAGATTGTCTCATCAAATATACCTCATTGAATCTCACAACATACGATCTCAATAGGCTTAAGGGCACACTCATGGGAACCTGCTCCCGCCTGAATTCTTCAAGATAATTCAGGAACAGATGTTTTTCATCTTTTGATAACCTGCCCGAAAAATAACCTAAAGCATGCATCATAACATTAATAGCCGAAGTATACCGGGGCGGCTTGACCATGGCTGCGGCCAAATGCAGCTGATAATCGTTAAAGACCTCGCCGGAGGTAAGTTTTCGGTGATTAGCGGTTATTTTCCCCAGCTCTCTCATCTCTTTCTGGCTATATGCCATCAATAGAAACTTATTATCCGCCTGAAAAGAAACAAGATCTTTAATCGCAAGCGATTTCTTTATCTTTCTGAACTTTGCCTGTGTAAAGATCCTCGTAAGAAAATGCTCGCGCAGGGAAAAATTCGACAGTCTTCCCTCTGTTTCAACGGGAATAAGCGGGAACCTTTCTTTTACCTTACCCGCAAAAAAACCAGATGTCTTTTCTACCGGACTTGACTTATCCATACCGGGATATACTTTAACTCCTTTTAACCCGCAGGAAGGAGACCTGTCCTTAAGAATGAACCCGTCAACTTCCTCTATGGAAGAGACATAACCTTCTGAGAAATCTTTCATCTCCCGGGTAACATCTCTTCCCGTATTCAGCTGTTTTAGAAAATACTCTTCTTCGAAAAGAACTATTCTTATCGGATCTCTGGGCACACCCAGACCTATCTCAACTTCGGGACAAACAGTAAAAAAGGATACATATTCCTTAAGTTTGTCGACAAAGCTGTCCGGGATAATACCTCCATTCCATCGGCAAGCCTCGAAACCCAGGCATTTGCTTACGAATATTACGGGTTTTATTGTAAGATCTTCCATATTACACCGCCCGCCATCACCCGGCTTTAACGTTTATCTTCCTTTCTCCCGGAAGAACAGCTTCTGTAACCCCGGGAAGTTTACCGAACAATCCTTCATATATCTCGTTATACTTGTCCTTCCCCCCGGCAAAAAGGAAAGTCAGAGGCATGACTTCCCTGGCCGCCCTTACCATCTTCCCGGAAATATTTCTTATGTCCCATTGAGCGTGAGCATCCTCTCTCAACCTGGAGATATGATAAAGTTCCCGGGCACTGGTCCGTATCAAAACGCGTTTTCGATGAGCGTTGGTCAGAATATACGGTGCGGTAGAGGGAAGTTCGCGTTTTAAATCATAAAAAGCCTTTTCTGATATCTTCGCTATTTCCCTGAAATAATCTTCCATACCGATCTCTTTTATGGATCCAGGAACGGTTAATCCCAAGGAAGGATCATATTCCTGACTTGTTATAGTGGCCATCCTGTGCCTTTTAAGCTGTCCGAAACAAGCGGAAGAAAGGCATATATCATATGTCAGATCAACATACTCGAATTCTCTAAGCATTGAATCATAGAATTGCAAATTCCGCCACGCGGCCCCGAAAATATCTTTTTTTTCGTCTTTTGAAAGACCGCGGACAATATTTCTGCATCGTTCGTAATCCAGCCCAGAAGAAGAATGCATAAGCGAAGCGGCGATAATATCATCACCTCCAGAAGTATATTCTACAAGAGTAACTTCTTCCCCGGAAGTCTCGGAACCCGTTCCCGATCCTGCGGGTATAAATCCCGAACACAAATCTTTAAGCTCTGGATAAGTTTTGACATCCTTATCATTAGCCTTGTGGAAAATAACTATTGAAGGCGCGACTTCGTATACAAGATCATATATTTTCTTCCCCAGTTGTTTTATTTCGCTCTTATCGCTGGAAGCGAATCTTCTGAGCATAAGCTCAAGATTACGGGCGTTTATAGTCTGCCCTACCTGAGATTCTGTGGCCAGCGCCGTTATGTACCTCGCGTCCTCTTTAGCCCATCCTTCTATCATATTGTGTTTTTTTGGATCGGCAGCTATATCGGCGTATTTCGTAAAAACATGTTCCTTAAGCTTAGCGAAAAGAACGGAATACCCTTCATTCTGACGTCTTATTGTATCACGAAAAAGCTTTTCATACTTTGTCCCACGGATCTCATCCGGAACGACAAAATCATTATCAAGAGTTATATATCTCTGAGATTTTTCCGTATAAGAACAAAGCCTGAATTTCTCGACTTCTTCCATAGCGAAACGTGAAACACCGATAATATCCAGGTTAAAGACAGCGTGTTCCGCCACGGAATGATGCCCCATCTTGAATATTATAGCTGAATTTGACTTCCGGGACTTCTCCACCTCTTCCCGGGCGTCCTTTCTGATCTCTTCTATTCCCCGGGGATCTCGGCTTATTCTTGCGTACGCCGCTGACAGGACTTCGGGCGTCAGGGCCTGTTTCTTACCCGAAGAGCTTTCCAGCTCCTCCAGAACAGAAGTATCAACATTATAGCCCGCTAAATTAACCTTCATATTATCCTTCCTTGGTTATACTCTTTTTGATATGCATTTTGACGATTAATATGATAGCATAAAATCCGCGGCTTTGAAAGGAACTCCCATACTCTTTTCTGAAGGGACCGCGTCCTCCTCAAAAAAACGGAAGTCCATCTCGTACCCGTCTCAGCAAAGTTTCAATGGACATAGATATATCTTGATGATAAACTTTTTATATTAATTCTTATTTCGGTTTCCCATATAACGTTTTTCTGCCGGGCCTTTATCCGGCTGCGGTAAATTTTATAATCGAACGGAGGATAAATGAAGACCGGCGCGTACGCACGCAAAAAACATATTTTCCTAATAATACTCATCTTTGTCCCGATAATATTATTCGCCAATACATTCCGCAACCCTTTTATGTGGGACGATGAAGAACTCATCCTGGATGACTCGTATATAAGGAACCTGAAATCCGCGGCTGTTCTTTTTTCTCCTAAGTACTGGACACATTTAAGACCCGGGGCAAAAGGCGAATACCGCCCCGTAGGCACGCTATCCTTTGCTATTGATCATATGCTTTGGGGTTTTAACCCCGCAGGATATCACTTGACCAACCTTATCGTTTACATAACGATAGTCGTCCTTATATATGTTCTGCTTAACAGACTGTTACTCCTGAAAGAGAAAGAAAAAATACCCCCGCTAAAACACTGGTATGAAGGCTTTTTTGAAATACCTTTTTTATCAGCGCTTATATTCGCTTCTTTACCGGTTCATGTGGAATCAGTCACCTGGATAAAGAACCGAACGGGCCTTTTTGCCATGTTGTTCATGCTTCTTTCCATGTTTTTTTTCGTTAAACATATAAGAACGGGAAAAAAGATCACATCTTCCCGCGCGTATTACGTTTCCGTTATTTTTTGTTTTTTTGCGCTTATATCACATGAAATATCCGTATCTATTCCCATTTTGTTTTTACTCTTATCTGTGTTTTTTGTTCCGGAGCAACGGGGGTTAAAAAAATATCTGGAACTGGCCCCCTATTTTTTACTTACAGCGTTATTCCTGGGCCTAAAGATCTTTGTGCTGAATGCTATGGTCTCATCAGAGAACATTCCCGTTAAATTAGACCTGCTGACCCATATCCTAGCGATATTCAAGACCTATGGGTATTATCTAAGTATCCTGGGATTTCCTTTCTTTCTTACCGCTGAACATACTTTCAAAATGCCCTCTGGTTTATGGAACCTTGATGTCTTATTATCCGTACTGGGAATATTCGCGATACTAGTGTTCTCTTTAAAGAACACAAAACGTCATCCCATCGCGTCTTTCTCATTATTATGGATGGTAATATCTTTGATACCGGCTTCCAATATCATACCTCTTACAGGACGTCCCATAGGTGAACAAAGATTATTGATACCTTCCCTGGGATTATGCATTCTTGCGGCTTTTCTTCTATCTAAAACATTTTTCTACAAAGGAAGCGGAATAAAAAGAAAATTTACTAAAATGATCGCGCTCGCTTTTTCCTTTATCCTTATTTTAAGTTTCAGCGCTAAGACAATCATAAGAAACGAAGATTGGCGAGATCCGATCGGGTTCTGGATAAAAACGGCTGATGCCGCTCCGGAAAACAGCCGGGCCCTATATAACCTTGGTGTTGCTTATCTGGGGGGAAGAAATGTTATAAATTCCCTTGCCGGACTTACACACTCAAAAGACAACATCGCGAAAGCAAAAGATTGTTTCATTAAAGCCCTGAAACTTGATCCTTCGAACCATAATGCCCACACCAATCTTGGCAATATATACATTTTTAGCGGCTCACCGCAAAAAGCCATTGAACATCTGAAAACCGCGGCGGACATCAAACCTTCGGATACGACCATCCTGACAAATATGGGGTTATCTTATGAAAAGACCGGTGATTATGAACAGGCCATCTCTTCTTATTTATCGGCGTTATCCGCTGACCCTTACAACGCGGACGCATACAATAACCTGGGACTGCTTTATTATGGACAGAACAGGATAGATAAAGCCGTCCCTCTTTTCGAAAAGGCCATAGAGATCGATCCCGGCCATTACGCCGCTTACCTGAACCTTGCGAACATTTTCAACATCAGTGGAGATAAAACCCGGGCATTCGAACTGTATAAACGATCCCTGGAATATGACCCCGGAAATATCACCGCTCTTACTAATCTGGGGAGTTTACTTACCCTGTCAGGCAAAAAGGGAGAAGGGCTTCCCCTGCTGTCGCAGGCCCTTTCATCTGCCCCCTTGTCCGCTACTCTTTATCAAGATATTCACAAAGCTTTCCGTGTCGCCGGGAACGAAGATCTATTTATAAAAAAAATAAAAGAAGCAGATTCACTGTTCCCAGACAACCCGGATATCCAGGCTATACTGGGAAAAGCTTTATTATCCGAGAAAGAATACAATAGCGCGCAGAAATACATAACCAAAGCCATAGAACTAGACCCTTCAAATATATGGGCCATGATTTATATGGGTGATTTATACATGGAAAAAAATTTACCCGATATGGCTTTGAAGCAATATGAGAAAGCTTATGATATAGCTCCTGATAATCAACTGGCCATAAACACCCTGGCTCGCGAGTATATATCACAGGGGAAAGATGAAAAAGCTTATTCACTTTACATAAAAGTGGTGCAAAAAGATCCTATTCCCTCCAAATGGGCTTTAAATAAGCTGATGCAAATGTTACTCTCCGCTAAAAAATATCAAAAAGCTTTGGATATATGCCTATCGATTAAAAATAAAAACCCGGAAGAAACTTTTATATACATATATATCG
>CAYMTI010000073.1:5869-6486 GCA_964393315.1 uncultured Planctomycetia bacterium | reverse complement strand
TAAGTATTACCTGACGGTTAACAGATAGTTCTTTCAGTTTTTTACCGGTGACGGATCCAAGCCTGCCGCCGATCTGAGCGTCGATCTCATCAAATATCAAAACCGGGACAGGATCTACTTTGGTCAAGGCTTTTTTGAGAGCCAACATTACTCTGGCTGCTTCCCCGCTTGACACTATGTCGGCTAATGGTTTCAGGGGCTCCCCAAGGTTAGGGCTGATATAAAAATTGACCTTATCCGCGCCGGAAGGGGATATATCCGTTTTTTCTATGCGGCATTCAAATTCCACATTTGATATCCCCAGTTCTTTAAGCTCTGTTTCTATGGTATTTTTAAGTTTTGCCGCGGTGAGCTTCCGTTTTTTTGTAAGTTCTGACGCGATCTTAAGCACTTCTTTTTCTTTCGCAAACAGGACGGTTTCCAGCTCCTTGTCGTTATGCTCCAGATCGGAAAGGAGATCATATTTTTCCGATGCTTTGTCATAAAATCGGCGTGCTTCAGAAAGGCTCGGGCCGTATTTTTTCAAAAGGTCATAATAAATATCATATTTCCTGTTTATGCCATCCGCTTCCCGGGGGTCAAAAGATAAAGCTCGGGCGTATTCGTTAAGCCTGTTA
>CAYMTI010000073.1:0-5859 GCA_964393315.1 uncultured Planctomycetia bacterium | reverse complement strand
GTGGAATAAAAGTTGAAGAATCTCAGCGGCCGAGGGGTCTGTGGACGCGAGAGCATTCATAGGCTTGAAAGCCTGGCTTATCCCGGACGATATCCCGGAGCGTTCGGTCTCGAATATCGATATAAGCTGGTTTACATATTCAAAGAGTTTTTCCGAATTGCTTATACGGGACTGGGCCTCAATAAGGTTTTCATAGTCACTATCCTGGAGTGAGACCTGCTCAAGTTCTTTTATCTGATGTTTTAAAAGGTCCATTTCGCGTTCCCGTGAAGAGTAAAGGGATTTAAGCTCATTCAACTTATTTTTTATTTCCGAATATTCTTTGAACTTCAAAGTATAGGATCTTTTCAAGTCCGAGATCCCCGAAAGATGGTCCAGTATTTCAATATGCAGTTCTTCGGAAAAAAGCATTTGATGGTCATGGGGGCCGTGAATGTCGATCATTTTGTTGCCCAGTTCTTTTAACTCTGCTGTTGTTACCATGAAACCGTTAACTTTATTTTTATTCCTTCCTTCAGGAGACCAGGATCGGTTTATTATGAGCGCGGATTCACCTTTAGTAGTTTCATCAGTGAGATCAAGTTTCTTTCGTTGTTCATCAGAGAATTCAAATACGCTTTCAACAATGCACGGTTTCAGCCGGTCCCGTATTTGTGAAGGTTTTATCTTTTTACCCAGAGAATACTGTAAGGCGTCTATTAATATGGATTTACCGGCTCCGGTGGCTCCGGTTAAAACGTTAAGGCCTTTGCCAAAATCAATTGAGATCTTATCTATGAGTCCGAAATTCTGTATTGTCAGCTGCGTAAGCATGTTTCCTCCTGGCATTATTTTACAACATAAGAGCCGGATTTGGCAAGAATGAGTCTTTGGGGCGTGTACTAGAGTTGCTTTTTATTCAGGCGGCGGGGTATAATTAAAATTGTCATGGTAATAATGAAAGATATAAAGTATCATCTTGCTTTTGAACAGGCCGTGGGCCTTTTAAAGAACCTGCTGATAGACAGGGACGGGCTAGAACTCGGATTTTCCGCTTCAAGTGTGGATACGGATAATTATAAAAGGATCTTTGCCCGGGACGCTTTCTGGATCGGTATGGCGGGACTTTTGAGCGGGAACAGGCAGCTTGTCAACGGCTTCAGGAGCAGTCTTGAGCTTCTCATAGAGACGCAAAGAGAAGACGGTGCAATTATAAGTAATGTTTCCTCGGAAGGCCGCAGAAGCTACGGGGTCACCAGCCCTCGGATCGATCCTAATACTCTTTTCATAATAGGGTGTATAGAGTATTGTAAACATTGCGGGGAAAAAGATGTTGTAGGAAGGTTTCTCAAAGCCGCGGAAAAAGCCCTGAAATACCTTGAGAACAAGTGGGAAAATAAATACTGGGGTTTATTGTATATACCCCGGGCCGGGAACTGGGCGGACGAGTATATTCAACAGGGGCTGGTTCTTTATGATGAGGTTTTGTGGTTTTTGGCTTTAAATCAATTTGCGTTTGCTCTTCATATGAGAAAAGACAAAAGAAGCGGGTATTACCACTCAAAAGCCTTGCGGGTAAAAAAGCTGATAAGAGAAAAATTCTGGATAAAGAACGCTATGGATACTAAAGACATTGTTTACAGAAGTATACGGCAAAAAATAAGTTTTGACCATATGGGCTATTTGATACATTTCTTTTATTCCAAAGACAGGGAAAATGCCGAATTTGAACATTCACACGGTATTTTTGACGCTTTTGGTAATGTCCTGGCCATGCTAACAGGTATAACTACCAATAAACAGAATAAAAAGATCCGAAGATTTATCGATCTTATATCAGATAACAAATATCCGCTTGTACCCGCGCATTATCCATTTTTTTCCGAAGAGGTTTTCAAATTCAAGCAAATGCATCAGTATCGTTTTAAGGAATTTATCGGGCATTATCATAACGGCGGATTATGGCCATGGTATACAGGAGTATATGCCGCAGCTTTATCCAAAACAGGCAGGAAGGAAGAAGCTTTGAGGTTTTTGGATGGGATACTTAATGCCAATATGGAGCAGAAGAGGGGAATGAATTTTTATGAGTATCATAACGCGAGAAAAGCGTCAGCCTGTTTAAAGGTTATACATCCAGAAGGGCTTGATATCTATTTCTCGAAGATGTTTTCGGATTTTGTTATTACTCAGCTTCCGACGGTGGAAGTGCTGTACAAGGGAGAGAGGCATCATATTTTCAGCGCTGAAACCATGAAAGGATTGAATGTTCCACATGGAGATAAAATAGAAATATTTGTTATAGGACCTGACGCGGAAGAAGTTTTGTCGGCAATAGCTTTCCTTAAGGACAAAGATGATAAAAGGTATTTTGACGATCCTGACATGAAAACATCTAAAAGCCGTCCTAATGGAACGCCTTGGGGGTAAGCGCTGCCGCATATATCATAGCTTACATGGCGATAAGGGATGATCTGGTCATCTTTTTTGACCGCTGACGTTTCTATGCCCGAAGTTTTTATTACAGGGTGATCTTGAAGCGGGGATCTGGGGGAATAGCTTTAATGTCGGGAAAGGGACGTTTTGCCGAATAAGTTCGCAAATGGTGCATGTGATATCATATGCTTTTGATGAGGGGTTTATTATGTTTTTCGGACGGCGGCGGGGTTTTTTTTGTTGATTGAAGCTTATCTTTATGATATTTATAGTTATAATTTTTATTAATTGATTTTTAAGATTTTTTCGAAAGTTGTTATCTTGATGCAAAAGATCAAAACAATATCCTGTTTCATGCTATGCTTGTCACTGACTTTGCCGGTACAGGCGTTTTCCCTAAATAAGGATATTAAAAGCAAGAAGCTGCCCGTTAAAAAAGTTATTTTCATCTGTGACGGGAAAGATGATTATTCTCTCAGATTGATAGAGGCTATCAAGAATGAAATAACGGTGAAAAGTGAAAAGTCGTTTCGTCCGGAAACCGGGGATACTGTTTTTTGCGGATGGGATCAGCAAAAGGCGGGGGAGAGCCTGGATAAGTTTACGTCCGGCCAGGATATTGCTCTTGTTGTCGGAATAGGTGCTTTTACGGCTCTGGCGGTCTCTGAAAAAACTGTGCTTAACGTCCCGGTTATTTTGGCAGGGGTATATGATCCTGAGATATTCAATTTGCCGGAAAAAGAGGGATTTTCTGGGAAACGTAACCTCACTTATTTTACGGCGGAAGGTCTGCTGGAAAAAGAAATAGAGGCGTTTCAATCCATATCCCCTTTTGAGACCCTTTATGTTCTTGTAGATAAAAAAGAGAGCAGCAGGGTATCCCGCATCCGGGAGGTATTGAATAAGAAGGGGATCGGGGTGGAATTTGTTGAATACGGGGATGATCCTGAAGCCGTGGCGGACAAGCTTTCATCATCCGGAGCCGAAGCAGTTTACTTATCACGTACGGGAAATATTTCCCGGGCAGGATATGAAGATCTGATATCCCGGATCAACGATAAAAAGATACCTTCTTTTACAACACTGGGCAGAGTCGATATTCAGCGTGATGTCCTGGCCGGGATCGTTCCAAGATCAGTTCGGTCTCTCGCCGGGAAGGCTGCCGGAGACGCGGTTAAAATATTCGCAGGGCAAGACGCGGGCACTTTACCCCTGAAATATGTGCCGGAAGTCTCTCTTATTATTAATGCCGGGACAGCCAGAAAAATAGGGCTTAAATTGCCTTTTGACATTCTTCTTGATGCCACTATAGTTTATCCTTTGGATCAGGCGCGTGGGGACAGCATATCCATATACAAAGCTGTTGAAGAGGCCAGGCAGAACAATCTTCTTTTCCGTATAAAAGAACAGGAGATAGAGAAAGCAAAGGATCAGAATCTTTCATACTGGTCCCTTTTCCTTCCGCAGGTCGATTACTATATGGATTACGATATCAGGGATACGGAAACCGCGAAACAGAAGGGATACCCCAAATATTTTTACAGCCATGGTCTTGCTTTAAACCAGATGATCTTCAGCGATCCGGCCATAAGGGATGTAATGAACAGTAAAAAGGAAGTGGAGATAAAAAAACTGGAAAAAAAATCAGCTACACTGGATATAACAGAGGAAACATCCAGGGCCTATTTGAATTATCTTAAGGCAAAGTCGTTTTTAAGGGTAGAAGAAGAAAATCTTAAAAACCTTAAAGAGAATAAAAGGATCGCGGAACAGCGCAACACGGAAGGCCTAGGTTCGGAGGATGAGCTTTTGCGGTGGCAGTCTGAGATATCAAAAGCCAAAAGTGAAGTGATCGAATCCGGCACGGTAGTAGCTATGGCACGCATAATACTGAATCAGCTGATGAACCGGCCCCAGAACTCAGAGCTGGAAGATCAAGATGTGGGGCTTGAAATGGCAAGATATTATGTCGGCGCAAAATACATGAACCCGTTTATAGGAAGTTTTGAAACTTTAGAGAAATTCATGGAATTCATGGTAGGGGAAGGGATAAAAAACTCCCCTGAAATGAAGACACTGGATCTTTCCATTAAACAGCAGAAACAGACAAAAAATACGGCAGCGAGGAAATTTGTTCTGCCGGAAGCGTATTTAACGGGAGACTTGAAGAAAAAACTGGAAAAAAAATATATAGACGGCGGATCTCATGAAGATGATCACGCTGACTGGACGGTGGGATTAAAACTGTCTTATCCTCTTTTTGAGGGAGGAGATAAGGCTTTTGACCTGGACCGGGAGCGGGCGGAACTTGATCGTCTCTACTTCAAAAAAGAGCTTGCTGAGCAGAATATTGAACTTGAGATAAGAAAAGCCTGTTATCTTATGTACCATTCGTATCAGAATATATCGCTTTCACACAGCTCGATGTTCAATGCTTCACGAACCCTGGATATGATAACGGATAAATACGCCTCGGGAACGGCTTCATTTACGGATATTATAGTAGCCCAGCAGGATAAGATATCTAAAGAGAGGGACGCGGTAGTGGCGGTATATGATTTTCTGGGGAACCTGGTCAGGTTTGACAGGTCGGTTTCCAATTTTTATTTTCTGGATTCACAGTCGGCAAGAAAAGAATGGCTGGACGCCCTTAACGGTTATTTGGCAGGTATTTAGCCGATATATTTTTACGTGGATAACAATAAAAGAGCTAAAAGGAGATATTATGTGTAAGGTCCTATGGAAAACCGCCGTTTTGATCATATGCGCGGTTATGCTTTCGGGATGTCAGGCGGCAATGGCCCCTTACAGGCCGGATAGGGAATGGTCCGCGCCCGGATGGGATAAATCGAGCAGCGAACCGGATAAGATATGGAAAGATCTGAGGTCTAAGAAAGTCGATTCGGAGAAACAACTGAGCCTTAACGAGCTTATAAATATAGCTCTGGAAAACAATCCGTCTACCCGTGAGGCGTGGCAGGAAGCTAAACAGGCCGAAGCCAGGGCGTGGCAGGCGAAAAGCGCTTTGCTTCCGTCAGTCGAGGGTACTGCCACGATCCAACGGCATAAGAGGAAAGCCCGGCCCCAGGTAAACGACATGAATGACCGGTCCGCGCAAATGAACCTTGAGGCTAAAATGCTGGTGCTTGATTTTGGCGGTAGAACCAGCAGCATAAGGGCAAGGAACTACGCGTTAATAGCCGCTAATTACGATTTTAATAAGGCTATTCAAGACCTTATTCTGAATGTTCAGACCACATATCATTCCTTCTATAGCGCGAGATCAGTGCTTGAAGCGGCCGAAGCCGACGTGGAAGACGCTAAGACCACGTTGATAGCGTCGCAACAGAAGTTCAAAGCGGGAAAAGTATCCAGACTAGACGTACTCCTGGCGGAATCAAATCATGCGGATTCACTTTTTAAACTTGAAGAGGCGAAGAACCA
>CAYMTI010000072.1:4809-6516 GCA_964393315.1 uncultured Planctomycetia bacterium | reverse complement strand
TTTAACACACTTGCACTCTAATTACAAGTGGCACTGTTTTTGGGGGGAAGGTCACTAATTCCTGAAAATGCGGCACAGTTGAAACTTCGGGCTTCAGGTTGACCATGATCTCATCCTTTTCATTTACATGCGGAATGACATTGAGTATAACACCGGTTTCTCTGGGCTCCTGTTCAAATTCCACGGTTATTGTTCTTGCCGTGTCAGTTGATTCCATACTTTTCTGCAAAAAGATGTTGTTCGTTACTTTAATCGTCGCAAGCTGATTATTTAAAGTAGTGACTTTGGGACTTGATATGATATTTGTATTATCCATTTGATCTATTAGGCGAAGAACAGCTGTAAACTGGCTGAAATCCAATGTGCCGTAAGCGAATGTCGCGCCGGCAGTTGCCGCTGCCGCGGGATTAAAAAGCGAAGTAACGTCTATCTGGGGAAATGCGGTATCGTTAAAATTCCCGCCGCTGTTAACCGGAAAGAATTTTCTCTGCCCGCCTCCCGGAAGCAGAGGAAATAGTCCGGTATTCGTAAAAGGAAAAGTAGTAGGCCTCCTGGACCCCGCGGCTTCGATAACCATGTTCCAATCAATGCCGAACTGGTCATTTTTATCGAGAGTTACCTCAATGACTTTTGCCTCAAGAACTATTTGCGGGATCTTTATGTCCACTGCCGCGATCATTTTTTTTATTGCCTGTATGCGCGCCGGTATCGCTGTTATAATAAATGCATTTGAATCCGCCACATAAACGACCTTTTCACTAGGTGACAACATATTTTTTATCGCGGTCATAACACCGTTAGCATTCCGTTGATCAAAGACTGTTGTCGCATTCGAGGGATTTGTCAGCTTGCTTATTCTTTCATGCGGCCCTTTTCCTGGGCTTATATAGTTCAAAAATATGATCTCAGTAACGGGCTCTTCTTCCTCCAGTTTAGATTTAGGCATTACCCGGATTATTCCCTTCTCGTCATCTCGGGAATATACATAGCCCCGGTTCCTGGTAACAACGTCAAGCGCGACTTCCCAGGGCTTATCTCTTAACCGCATAGTAACTGTCCCGGCAACTTCGGGAGAAGGCACAATATCTATACCGCTTACTTCCGAAAGATAATTAAGCACGGTAGTAATGGCAACGTCCTTAAAGTTTACTGTTATATTCCCGGTATCCGGGAGCATCTGTCCGGATACCGGCGCTCCTTTAGACATATCCTGCACCGGGTCCATATCAGCGTCTGCTAAAGGTGCCGCCAGTAAAATACTTGCCGTGAAACATATAAAGGCCGTTATAATCTTAAATGCAGAGTGTTTTTTGAGTCCTATCATCTATAGCCCCCTTTTTAAAAGCTAATCTTCATAAAGTCTTATTTCGTAAACCACATCTCCGATCATTACTTTAACACCGTTATCGGAAACTTTTTGCAGAGAAAACATACCTTTTCTTTCTCCTTCATGGATGACTTCCCCGTTAACAATAGCACCCCTGGCACCTCCTGTTCCAACCAGTATCCCCTGCAAAGAAACATCATCTATAGAATAAATCGCATCCAGTCCCTGTAACGAAGCAGCTCTCGCTACCCCGACCAGAGGGACAAATGGATCACGTTTCCCTCCGGAAGAATACTCCTCCGCGTATGACCTGCTGCTATAAACAGAGATCATTATCACGATGGCAAAACCGGTTATAAATTTTAATTTGAGCATATTAC
>CAYMTI010000072.1:0-4799 GCA_964393315.1 uncultured Planctomycetia bacterium | reverse complement strand
CTGAACCTCTTTTTCTCCTGCTGAAACATAAGTATTCAAGAGCATGCGCACATTATGTTTCCTGGGTGTACTTTTGTTATCCTGTATTTTGAGTCCTTCTATGGTCATAAATCTTTTTCCTTTCTCTATCTCGCCGATAAACTCGCCGAGTTCATGGTATCCGCTTTTCGCGATGATCGATATAGGCAGTTCATAGTAGTAGTTAACGTCGGTCTTATCCATGGCAAGGGGTTTCAAGTCCGCAGGAGTTATCGCTATGATCTTAACGCCTGAGTCCCTTGCCATTGCCGCGATGCTTTCAAGGAACACGGATATTTCTTTTTCGTTAGGAAGTCCGCCGGCATAAGAATTCAATTCTTCGGTAAGTTTCTCAAGCAATTCTTTTCTATGGGCCATCTTCACTATGCTTTTGTTCACAAAATTCATTTTCTCGCTTATATCCATGACCTCCGCCGAAACATCGGACAATTTTGAGGTCATGGGAAATATAAAAATTAACGTGTATAGAACGGCAACGACCAATGTCGTCCCAAGTATAAGGTAAGTTCGTTTTCCCTCATCCAGAAGAAAAGTTTTAATATTTTCTATGTTTATATCTTTAATATCGATCATTTCGGACTAATCCTTTTTCTTTTCGTTTCCCAATGAAACCATTTCTCTTTCTTTGAAAACGCATTCCAGATCGAACAGCATAACCTCTTCGCCGGCATATTCGCGATTTTTCATACTTTTCAGCTCGATATCATCGAAATATCCGAAAAAATCTGGATTGTCTTTGAGACTCACTATGAATTTAGCCACGGAAGATGTAGCTTTTTCGCTGCCCCCGATAGAATAACCTGTAAGATTAAGAGTAACAGGCACCTCCCGGGGATCTTTCCGTTTTCTCGCGAACTTGACATCCATTTCTGATAGCCAGATATTTGGAATAACGGACTTGTTCAAACCATTCAATAGTGCAGTCCAGCTTATTTCGGGTTTTATTATCTTTCGTACCAATGCGAGTTTTTTCTGAAGATCCACTACTTGCGTATTTACTTTTTCGGCTCTTTTCCTCTGTGTGAGAACGCTATCAAATTGCTTTTTAAAGGTTTGGTATAAGCCGCTCTTGTTCGAAACAAGGAAAAACAATGTTATATGCAATATGATCAAGAAAGATAACACACAAACCGCTATCAGCACCGCAGGGACTTTAGGCATTATGATCTGCCTGTCAACCCGTTTTTTCGCTTTTTTCTTTTTTTTCCGAAGCTCTTTCGGAAGAAGATTTAACTCTATCATCGATATATCAACCCCTTAAAGACAATCCCAGACTGACCGCAAGCAAACTGGAAACAGTGTCTATATCTTGTTTTGAAATAGAATCGTCAAGCTTGATATCTTTCAGAGGATCCCATTTTTTAACTTCCATACCAAGTTTATCGGACAAAGCGGGCAGAACCCCTTCCTGATATATCATGCCACCGGAAGCCATAATATGCTGAATGTTCTTATTGTATCGATTCTCAAAATATCCGAAGGAAAGCTGCAGTTCCCTTACAAGGTCATCCAGCACGGAGGATGTTGCCTGCAGCACCTTTTCTTTGTTCTCCCCGTCCGGATCTTTTTTGATCTCTTCGGCTTTATCAAAAGAAACCGAGCAGCTTTCACTTATCGCTTCCGTTATATCTTTTCCTGCTATTTGTATTTGTCTCATAAAACAGGGTTGGGCTCCAGAGGAAATTAAAATATCCGTGGTGGAATTTCCCAAGATCAAAAAAGCACTGCTATCTTCCGGTGGAGACTCCAAAGTGCTCATGTAGGAATTGAACATGGCGAAGGGATCTAAGTCTATGCAGTTTATGGATATTCCCATTTCTTCTGTTATTTTAACTAACTCTTCGACCAATTCTTTTTTTGCCGCGGCTAATAAGACTTTCATCTGCCCTGATTCGGCCCCCTCTCCAAGTATAATGGAATCCAGGATTACTTCGTTAACGTCGAATGGTATATACTTTTCGGCCTCAAAAACAAGAGCATTTTCGAGCTGTTCTTTAGACATGGTTGGAAGATCTATAAATCTCACAATTACCTCGGGACCCGAAATCGAGAGATTAACAGTATCGGGTTTTATTTCCATTTCCTGAAAAACGTCGTTTATGAATTTTTCTTTCTGAGCTGTCTTGGCTTCTGCCGGTAAAGTTAATATTGTATATTCTTTAAGCGTTTTTTCCCCTGAGATGATGTCAAGGACAGTTGCTTTGATGGAATATGTTCCGATATCCAGCCCGACAGTTTTTACCCCGGACCTATGTGAAATCATATTAAATCCCCTAGTCGGTTATAATTTTTATTCATCCAAAACTACATCTAAAACACACAAAATAGTGTGTATCTTCAGCTTCAGATATTACATATATTGTATATTTTACCAAAGGGTATCATATGAATATGCCATTGTCAAGTAAAGCGGGGACTTATTTTGTTACTTACTCGGAAATATTATTCACAAGAGAAGCACGGTCTTCACGAATTTTTCGTAAAAGATCTTTAGCCGGCGTATAGCCCGGGTCGATCAAAACAGTTTTTGAGGCGTAAAACCTGGCATTCTCAAGATCTCCGCTTATATAGAGAAGGTACGCGATGTTATAAAAAGAAACGGGTTCTTCCGGATAGAACTCTGTTGCTTTAAAGTAATATTTCCCGGCCTCAGCGATATTTCCCTGACGGCTAAGAATAGTACCCATATTTACAAGTGCATCATAACCAAAAGGATCCGCTTTTATGGCTCGCAGGGCGGTCTCCCTGGCTTTTAATGGATCCCCGCTATCAAAATATGCCATGCTTAATAACATTAAAGCTTCCGGATGAGCCGGACTGAATTCCAGCGCTTTCTCAAGGTCCCTTATACCAGATCTGCTATCTCCTTGTGAAAGATGACAAAGTGCCATTCCCACATAACCGTTAGCGTATCCCGGATCCAATTCAATCGCCTTTAAAAAGTCTTTTTCTGCTTTTTCAATTTCGTCAAGAGACAACAATAATCTTCCACGCAGGTATCTTATCCTGGGGCTTGAAGGACGAAATCTGACCGCTTTATCCATTTGGCGTGAAGCTTCTTCTGACATGCCTTTTTTACGTAGATCTATCGATCTGAACCCCAAGGCAATTGCATCAGGAGATTGGGTAAGCACGCTGTTGCTTAAAATTTGCGTTTTAGAGAAACTGTTTACCTGCATAATACAGGTCTTCGCGTATATGAAACTTCCGCTTAAAACCAGGATTAGTATAAATATTTTTTTTGTCAGGCTGCTTCGCACATAAAAACCAGTAAGAGCGCCCGAGGCAAAGAACAATATCCAGATGCTGGGCAGATACATCCAATGGTCGGCATAAACCCCCGTATATTTGAAAGCGAAAACAAAAGGTATAATACTCGCAAAAAAAGCTGCAAGAGAAAAAAATAATGTCCTTAACATCTTTCTTATAGAGATCAGTATAAGAGCCATTCCGAACACAATAGATCCGACCTGCAGGATAAAAAACAAAGGAACAGCTTTTACCGCGTGTCTAAAATGAAGCCCCCCGGGGAACAGACTCAATATCAGAAAAGTCCCCGCTATCTTAAAATATGACAAGACGCCTTCTGGAACGGTTATACCGGATCGAAAGAACATGGGATATTTATCTCTCAAAAAATAATAATGTCCCGCAGTATATATAAGTCCCGCTGCTAAAAAGGGGATAATATAAAAAAAACCTGTATCTTTTTCTTTATCTCTCAAAATCAGCCAGTCAAGTAAAGGTATTATGATGAGGAAAATAAGCGCATACTCTTTGGACAGCACTGAAAGCATAAAGAACAACACGCTGATACCCAGCAGTACCTTACTCTTTATTCTTTTTCGGAAAAGAATAAAAGAATAAATTGAAAGCATACCGTAAAAAAAGAACAGAAGATCCGCTCGCCCCGAAACATAAGCGACAGCGGGAACATTAGCCGGATGTATCGCAAAAAAAAATGACGCAAGCAAAGATATCACCCTGTCCTTGAATATCCGGATCCCTACGAAAAAAACCAGGCATACGTTAAAAAAATGTATCAGGATGTTGGTTAGGTGAAAACCGAATGGCTGCATTCCCCACATCCGATAATCTATGGCATAACTCAAAACCTGAATCGGGCGATAATATATGGTATGGGTAAAACTTGAGTTGATAATATCCTGTTTGAAGAATTGAAAAGCATCCAGAGGTGCTCTGAGCAAAGAATTTCCATTAATAAGGAATTCATCATCCCATAACAGATCCGCGTTCAAACTTCCGGAATAGCACGCAAAAACCGCGGCAAGCAAAAATAAAACCGCGATAATATTGGTTTTAATATACATGTCAGTAAAGATACCACTTGAAAGCATAAAATACAAGCTTATACCTGATTTTGGTAGAGAAACACTTCTAACCCCGTGTCTTCAGTTAACCAATGACGAATAAAGCCCTCTTTTACGATAAAAAGATATTGATGCGCCAAAATCTAATCTCGCGGTTTTTCAAACTTTTTACCCGCAAAATCTTAACATTATTCATCCATTTTTTACCGTACGATAAATAGGAAATCGAAAAAACCCATTTCCCCTTGCTATGTTTTTACTAAATAGAAATACCGAAAAGTATCACTATTTTGTTTCTGCTTAACGATATATTGGGCAAATTATAAATGACATAGCGGATAATATCTCAGTTAAGCTTATATCTCCGCTATTATTCATAAAGTAAAACGACCACATTATGCTGAGATGGTAGAGATGGTTTCTTAATTT
>CAYMTI010000071.1:0-6576 GCA_964393315.1 uncultured Planctomycetia bacterium | reverse complement strand
GAGAAGTTTAAAATACGGGTTCTTACAAGCTCTGACCGTCATCGGCCTTACCGGTGTGCTTGTCCTTATGGAACCCGATATGGGAACGGCTGTGTCTGTCTTTTTTATAGGATTTATCATGCTTTATGTATCCGGGGCCAGAATAAAACATCTGTTGGTCCTGATCAGCTGTTCGCTTCCGCTATTAGTTGCCGCGGTTGTTTGCGCTCCGTACAGGATAAAAAGGATAATGGCATTTTTTGATCCATGGTCGAATGCAAGGGGATCGGGATTTCAGCTCATACAATCGTTTATAGCTCTCGGATCCGGAGGTATTAGCGGTGTGGGGTTAGGATGTTCTAAGCAAAAGCTTTTTTATTTACCGGAATCTCATACTGATTTTATTTTTTCAATAATTGGTGAAGAAATGGGCTTTGCGGGAACTGCTTCTGTATTAATACTTTTCGGTATATTAATATTGTACTTATTGCGTATAGCGTTCAAGATAAAAGATCCATTTTTTTCAAAGATAGGGATGGGAATAGGCATTATGATAGCGTTTGAAGTTATTGTTAATATAGGTGTTTCGACCGGCTTATTGCCAACAAAGGGCCTTCCGTTGCCCTTTGTAAGTTACGGGGGGACATCGCTCGTAGTTCATATGGCTGCCATAGGTCTGATCCTGAATATCTCCAGAGAGGTGGAATTTTTATGAAGATCATATTGGCGGCAGGAGGGTCAGGAGGGCATATCTTCCCTTCAGTAGCCTTGGCTACTGAGCTTGAAAAAGAAGGGATAAGCGAAATATTCTTTATATCGAGCGCTAGGAGATTAGATAAGAACATATTAAAAAAAATCAAACATAAATGTTTTTATCTATCGGTTAATCCAATGCCGAGGAAATTCAGGCCCGTAAAGATACTGCGGTTCCTGTTTAACTTTACGTGGGACATGTTGCGTTCTATGTGTCTTGTCTTAAGCATAAGACCGGACATAGTAGTAGGATTCGGAGGATATTCATCCGGAGCAATAGTAAGCACGGCAAAAATATTGAACGTTCCTGTGCTTATACATGAACAAAACTATGAGCCCGGTAGGGCGAATAAAATTTTAAGCCGATTCGTTGGTAATATAGCTACCAGCTTTGAGGAGACAGAAAAATTTTTCTCCCGGGATAACGGCAAGGTCTTTTGTTGTGGTAACCCGCTCCGGCCTGAAATGCTTGGCGGTACTATGGAAAAGGCGGTTGAGGAGCTGGGGATAACGGCGGGAGTACCTACAATATTGATAATGGGAGGGAGTCAGGGCTCGTCATTTTTGAACCGTACGGCTACCGAAGCCGCCCTTGGGATCGCAAAAAAGCTCAAAAGTGACATACAGTATATTCATCTTACCGGAAACGCTGATCTTGACTCCGTGAAAATATTTTATAAGAATAACGGGATTAGAGCAGCAGTTCATTCTTTTCTGGATAGGATAGACCTTGCTTATGCGGCTGCTGACGTAGTGGTATCTAGATCCGGTGCTGCCGCTGTTTTTGAGTTGGCGTATTATGGAAAAGCCATGATACTGATACCTTATCCGAACCCCAGGAATAATCAGAGGACTAACGCGGAGTATTTTGAGCGCAAAGGGGCGGCTCTATACAGGGAAGAGAAAGGGTTATCTGCGGATATTTTAACCGAAGATCTTTTAGGCCTGATACGATGTGATAGAAAACGAAGGGAGCTGGGATCTTCGGCTAAGAGATTGAGCCGGCCTGATGCCGCACAGGCACTTGCTTGCAGGATTATAAAAATTGTTTCAGGGAAAGAGAAAAAAAAGGCATGAAAAGAATACATTTTATCGGTATCGGTGGAATAGGCATGAGCGGGCTTGCCAGGATATATCTTGACAAGGGATGCATTATTTCCGGATCGGATCTTGGCGAGAACAGACTTACGGATTTACTTCGAGCGAAAGGCGCCGTTATTTCGCGTGGCCATGCTCGTTCAAATATTCCCGAGGGCGCAGATCTTGTAATCAAAAGCAGTTGTATCCGTGATAATAATCCCGAAGTACAGCGGGCAAGAGAACTCGGGATACCTGTCATTTTAAGGGGAGAAATGCTTAAAAGAACACTGGACATATTTAATAATTCTTTCGCGGTTACAGGTACACATGGTAAAACCACTACCACTGCACTTATTTCCCATATACTTGAGAAAAAATCTAAAGACCCCACGGTTTTAGTAGGAGGGGAGGTGTCTACCTTTGGTGGGAACGCCAAAACGGGGAGTGGAGACTTTTTTGTCGCTGAAGTAGATGAAAGTGACGGTTATTTCAGGAATTTAAGCTCGAAATACGTGGTTATAACCAATATCGAGCGGGAGCACATGGAACATTACGGTTCTATGCGCCGGGTAAAGGATTCATATGGACGATTTATTGATAATATCTACGACGGAGGGATACTCGCTGTTAATGGAGAAGACTTTAACATAAAGGATATCCTTTGTCACAGAGACGTTGATTTTGTGACGTTTGGAATGAACGGCAGATATGATTTCAGCTGCAGAGATCACTCGGGAGATGGAAAGATCGATTTCGAACTTCTTATTAACGACGAGCCATCAGGACGGATAACCAGCGGGTTGATCGGGAGTTACAATATTATGAATATCCTTGGTGCTATAGCGCTTCTTCATGGGGCCGGTTTTGACATCGATGATGAGGTCCGTCGAAGTATCACGTCGTTTCCCGGCGTAAAACGAAGGTTTGAAAAAATAGGCATGATAAAAAATGTCCAGGTTTTCGAGGATTACGCGCATCACCCCACTGAAATAAAGTCAGTTATCAAGGCGGCTGCAGCATACGCCCCGGGCAGGGTAATAACCATATTCCAGCCGCATAGATATTCCAGGACCCTTGATCTTATAGAAGATTTCAGGGAAAGTTTTTGTGACACGGATGTACTTGTTATAACAGATATTTATTCGGCGCATGAGGATAGAGTGGACGGTATCTCTGTAAGAACTCTTTTCGGAGAGATCGGTCCGAAAAAAAAAGAAAGTGTGGAATTTTTGTCAAAAGACATGATACCCCAGTTTGTATCCGGGATAGCAACTCCCGGGGATATAATCTTGATACTGGGGGCCGGTGATATACGGGATATTGGCCCAGCAGTTATTAAACATATCGAACAGGCGGATGCTTTGCGATGAAGTATATATCAAAACGGCACGGACAAGAATTAAAAAGATTATGCCGTGATAACGGCGGGGATATAATGTTTGATGTGGATCTTTCAGAAAAAAACACTATACGGGTAGGAGGTAGGGGGTTCGCCTGGTATGAGCCCGATACTATAGAATCGCTCGTTGCCGTACTCGGATATCTTGAATCTAACGGTATTTCCTGGAAGGTTATCGGGGCGGGAAGTAATGTTCTTTTTCCGGAAAAGATGTCCGGAGAGGTATATATAAGCCTTAGAGGTAAGAACTTCAGCGGGATAAATATTGAAGGGAATATGATCCATGCCGGTGCGGGAACGTTATTATCCTCGCTTGTTTCAGTATCTGCTGGTCATGGTCTTTCGGGTTTTGAGTCTCTGGTAGGTATACCCGGTTCGGTGGGAGGCGCGATTAAAACCAATGCTTCTTATAAAAATACCATCAGCGATATACTGGAAAAGGTTCTTGTTCTTGATGGTCAGGAAAGGGTAAAATGGGTTGAAAAACAATACATAAGATTTGAGTATAGAAAATGCATACTACCGCAAGACGGGATCATACTGGAAGCGTTATTCAGGCTGACTGAGGATGCCTCTGAAAAAATAAAAAGTCTGATAAGAGAAAATTTCATGTTGAAAATGGAAAAACAGCCTTTGGCCAGAAAAACTCTTGGCTGTACATTCAAGAACCCCCGTCAAACAGGTCTTTCCGCCGGTCAGTTAATAGATAGAGCTGGCTTAAAGGGATACGCGTCAGGGGATGCTATTGTATCGGATAAACATGCTAACTTTATTATAAATTCGGGGAAAGCGACCGTAAAGAATGTCAAAGATGTGATCAATACGGTTTTATCAAATGTAGAAGAAGAATTCGGAATCTGTCTTGAGCCCGAAATAGAAGTTCTGTAAGCGTAAAACGGGGATATATGTAAAGGAGTGTATGATTACCTATTTGGAGAAACTTAAAAAATATAAGATAGCGGTTATTTCCGGAGGTATTTCAAGCGAAAGACATATTAGTTTAAAAAGCGGGAAAGCTGTATATGAGACATTGGTAAAAGGCGGATTGGACGCAAGACTGATAGATGTTCATAACGAAAATTACAGAACTTTTACGGATTCTATCGACTTTGATATAGCGTTCATAGCGCTTCATGGCAAATTCGGGGAGGATGGCCAGCTGCAAGCCCATCTGGGAAAAAAAGGTATAAGATATACGGGCAGCGGGCCGCGCGCTTCCATGATAGCGATGGATAAGCTGGAATCAAAAAAATCTTTTATAGCTTCCGGATTGCGTGTTCCCGAATACACGGTTATCAATGGAATGAATATTCTCGAACATAGCCTGTTTGCTGTACCTTGTGTTATAAAACCCAGGTTCGAAGGTTCAAGTGTAGGACTTTCTGTTGTAAAAAGATCTGAAGATCTCAGCGGTGCTTTCGAAGAGGCATTAAAGTGTGGTCAGGATATAATAGTTGAATCCTACATCCCGGGAAAGGAAGTTACTGTTGGCGTGCTGGGAAAGGAAGCTCTCCCGGTAGTTGAAATAAAAGCTTCTAAAGGTGTTTATGATTATGAATCGAAGTACAAGGCTGTGGATACCGAATACATAGTTCCCGCGCAACTGGATGTAAATGTATACAGAAATTGTCAAACGGCCGCGTTGACGGCGCATAAGTCGTTGGGGTGTAAAGGTTTTTCCCGTACGGATATCCGTATATCAGGAAACGGGGTGCCATATTTACTTGAGGTCAATACAATCCCCGGGCTTACGGAACGCAGTCTTCTGCCGATGGCAGCAAAATGTTCGGGTCTTGATTTTTTTCAATTATGTGTGAAAATGATAGAGACATCGGTATCTATAAAATAAGATAGAAAGCGAGGTATTACGTGGCAAGAAAAAAAACAAAACGTTCCCGTTCAACTAAAAAAAAGAAAAAACAGTTGATAAGTGAAATAGCGCGTTCTAAATATTTTTTTATAATGTTTCTTTGTATATTGATACTTTCCGGGGCGATATACGGATTGAGGCATTTTTTTCTTAACAGTCCTTATTTTACGGTCAGATCCATAGTGATAAACAATGATAGGGGATTTTCTCTGGATAACGAGGAAAGTAAGCTTAAAAAAATATATTCCGGAAAGAACATATTTAAGGTCGATCTGAGATATATGAAAAACATGATAGGAAAAGATCTGCCTCAACTAAAAAAAGTCGAGGCCAGGAGAGAACTTCCGAATGTTCTTGTTGTCGACATCTTTTCCAGACTTCCTGCTGCGGTAATAGAAACGTCCGGGGGTATAGTGGTTGATAAGGACGGTGTTGTCCTGACTATAGGTGAGGGAAAAAAAGATCTGATAAATATAGTCGGTTTGAAATATTTTCTGAACGTTCCTCATAGAGGCGAACGGATAGATACACCTTCGCTGAATAAAGCTCTAAACCTGATAAATGTCATAGATACTCGTATGTCAAGCTATAAGGATAAGATGGAGTATATCGATATTTCAGATAAAAATAACCTCATATTAGGAGTTGAAGGGGTACCTGTGAAAATGGGTATTGATGGATTTTTAAGCAAGTTAAAGATCCTTGAAGAAATGATAAACGATCCGAATATAAAATTCAATGATATCAACTATATTGACTTACGGTTCAAGGATCCGGTAATATTTCCAAAATAAGGAAAGATATGTTCGGTGTAAAAAAAAGAAAATACCTGCTTTCGATGGATCCCGGGCCGATGGATATGGCCATTGTCGCGTTTCAATGGGGTAAGAACGGAGACCCGATACCTTCGGAGTTCATAAGAACACCATGTAGAGGGTTCAAGAACGGTTATGTTGTCAATATGCATGATGCGATCACGTCTGTTTCAAACGCGGTGGAAAAAATAAAAGTAAAGATAGGTTCAGATATTGAGAACATCTATTCCACGGTAAGCGATGCGAGTATTAAGATGATCCAGTCTGAAGGCACCGTACTGTTATCTAAATATGGAAGGGAGATATTTGAACGTGACATAAAAAAGTGTGTGGAAATAGCAAAAATATTGAAAATTCCGATAGAAAGGGAATTGCTCCACAGTATTGTCAGGAGTTTTTCGGTTGATGAAGAACCTGATATAATGGACCCAAGAAAACTTGAAGGAGTAAAACTCAACGCTATTGTGAATAATATCACTATAAATGGGTCTGTAATTAAAAATATTTCAAGATGTATAGCGCAGGCCGGATATGTTCCTGCGGGTTTTGTTTTTTCAGGAGTAGCTTTGTCTTACAGATCTATGGATGGCAATGACCGCAAATATGGAGGATTGTTGATAAATATATGTTCGAGTTCTATAGAAGCCATTACTTTTTTTCAGGATATATTGTGTGACTGT
>CAYMTI010000070.1:3299-6589 GCA_964393315.1 uncultured Planctomycetia bacterium | reverse complement strand
GAATAGAACAGTCAAAAAGTGAAGTTCTTATTACGAATCACGCGCTTTTTTTTGCTGACGTGATATCGGGATCTAAGGTTCTCCCGGAATTTGGAGCGGCCGTTCTCGATGAGGCTCACACTTTAGGGGATATAGCCACTTCCCATTTCGCTAAGGAGATCAGTAGAAACGGGGTGTATTCTTTTTGTGATAAGGTAAAAGTTTTTTTGAAGGACTTTAATCCCGGTGATATGCCCCGGGGGGACGAATATCTCCGGCAGATAGGATCAATATTATCGGATATAGAAAGGGAACCGGGGCTTTTCAGCCGTGTTAAGGAGATTTTTGGGGAAAGGGAAGGGACCTTTAGTTTTGACATCTATGATTTTCTTAAAGATATCGGGATAAAGGGCGATCTTATCGCTCTTTCAGCTGAGATGAATTCGTTTTCGGATCAAATTTATGATCACGAGAAGTCCGAGCAATTGAAGGCGTTTTCGACCCGGGCGGAAAAAATGGCGGAAACGGTCGATTTTATTTTCAATGAAAACAGATATGATTACGCTTATTGGATAGATATAAGAACAGGTAAAAAGAACAAAAACTATTCTTTTCATGCTTCGCCCGTGGATGTCAGTTCGCACATGAGAGAATTTATTTTTGAAAGGATCAGTCCTGTCGTATTGACCTCGGCTACTCTTACTGACGGGAAAAAAGATTTTTCCTTTATAAAAAAACGGTTAGGATTATCCGATCCATTGGAACTGGTACTGGATTCGCCTTTTGATTATAAGAACAACGTTCTGATCTATACCCCTTACAGTGAAGCGGATCCGGTATATAACGCCCCGGCTTACAAGGAACATTTAAAACAAAATATAATCAGTCTTTATGAAACACTTGGAGGCAGGATATTCTGCCTTTTTACCAGTTACAAAATGCTTGATCTCATATCAGATAATATAGCTAGAGAAAGAGCGGATATTAATTTGCTGAGGCAGGGGGATATGCCCAGATATGTTCTTCTGGATGTTTTTAAAAGAGAACCTTCTTCGATGTTAATGGGCACCTCGACTTTCTGGCAGGGCGTAGATGTCCCGGGGGAAGCTTTGGAGTGTGTGATAATCACTAAATTCCCTTTTTCTGTACCGACCGATCCCGTGAATGCTGTTCGTATAGAAAAAATAAAGGAAAGCGGAGGTCATCCTTTTATTGACTATCAGTTACCCGAAGCAGTGATATTGTTCAAACAGGGGTTCGGACGACTGGTCAGGACAAAAAACGACAGGGGTATTGTCGCGATACTTGATCCGAGATTAAAGACCCGTCCTTACGGGAGAGACTTTCTAAAAGCTTTGCCTCTGTGCAGACAGAGTGAAGATCTAAATGATGTTAGTTCATTTTTTATAGGTAAAAGATAGAATCCGCCGTAAGATTAAGTCAATAATTTTTTCTTAAATCCTATCTTGAATTTCAATTTTTGGTAGTGTATATTATGATAATAAACCTTAGTTTGGGAGGCTCAAATTACAGTGTAAAAAGGGGGTATTCTGATGTCTGATGGTATAACTGCAATAAACGAGAAAATACAGAAGGAAAGTATTTTTATTGAAGAGCTGATGGGCGAAATAAGAAAAGTTATTGTTGGGCAGGATTATCTGATTGAAAGGCTTCTTGTCGGATTGCTTTCAGGCGGGCATGTTCTGATCGAAGGTGTGCCGGGACTTGCTAAAACTCTTTCCGTGAGGGTTTTATCCGAAGCCATCGATACTTCTTTCCAGCGGCTTCAGTTCACTCCGGACCTGTTGCCGGCGGACCTTATCGGTACTCTGGTATATAACCCCAAGGATGGGGATTTTACCACAAAGAAAGGGCCGATCTTCTCGAATATTATTTTAGCCGATGAGATCAATCGGGCCCCGGCAAAAGTGCAAAGTGCTTTGCTTGAAGCTATGCAGGAAAAACAGGTGACTATAGGAGAGCATACTTTTAAATTGACAGAACCGTTCCTTGTCCTGGCGACCCAGAACCCTATAGAACAGGAAGGTACTTATCCTTTACCGGAAGCGCAGGTTGACAGGTTTATGCTCAAAGTTTTTATAGATTATCCTAACAAGGAAGAAGAACATCAGATACTTAAGAAAATGGCTGTTACAAATGCCAGCCTGGACGTTAAAGCGGTTGTTTCCCCACAGAAGATCCTTGAGGCCAGAAATATGATAAACGATATTTATATGGATGAAAAGATCGAAAAATATATTCTTGATATAGTTTTCGCGACAAGGGATCCCAAAGCTTACGGTCTTGGCGATATATCCGACCTTATTGATTTCGGGGCCAGCCCCAGAGCGAGCATTAATCTGGTTCTGGCGGCAAAAGCTCTGGCGTTCATAAAGAGAAGAGGATATGTTATCCCCCATGATATAAAATCAATAGGTTATGATGTTCTGAGGCACCGTGTGATACCGAGTTATGAGGCGGAAGCGGAGGAAAAGACGTCGGAAGATATCATAAAAAGGATATTCGATGAGATAGAAGTACCTTAAGGGCGGAGAATGGTTCCCGGGATGAGATAAAAGAGAAATTAAAAAAAAAAAAGAGGAGACGGTCATAAAGGTCTAGGGTGCTGAACAAAAGTTCAATAACTAAGGTTTAAATGCCTGCGTTTAAATGATACCGAAAGAGACACTAAGAAAAATAAAAAGAATACAGATCACTACAAACCGCAAAGTTACAGATCTTTTTGCCGGGCAATATCAAAGTGTTTTTAAAGGTGTAGGGATGGAGTTCGATGAGGTTCGGGAATATAACCCGGGAGATGAGATACGTTCTATAGACTGGAATGTTACAGCTAGAATGGGACATCCTTTTATTAAGAAATTCGTCGAAGAGCGGGAACTTACGATCATGCTCCTTCTTGACGTGTCGATGTCCTGCAGATACGGTACAATTAACAGGATGAAAAGTGATATAGCCGCGGAGTTTTGTTCTGTACTGGCGTTTTCGGCCATCAAGAACAGCGATAAAGTCGGGATGCTGACCTTCACCGACAAAGTTGAAAAATATGTTCCACCCAGAAAGGGGACAAAACATGTATTGAGATTTGTCAGGGAAGCGTTATATAACCAGCCGGAAGGCGTAGGTACTGATATTAACAATGTGCTTGAGTATTTGAACCGTGTAACCAGCAGGAGAACGATCACTTTCATTATTTCGGATTTTTACTGTGATGATTTTAAAAAAGTCCTTTCCATAACGAATAAACGCCATGATGTTATTGCCGTTTCGATCAATGACCCGTCTGAAATGGC
>CAYMTI010000070.1:1849-3289 GCA_964393315.1 uncultured Planctomycetia bacterium | reverse complement strand
ACCGGACGAAAAAAAACAGTAGACACATCGAATCCTGAAGTAAGAAAGACGTATGAAAAATATAGTTCTGAACTTATGGGGAAAAATAAGAAACTGTTCAGATCCGTTTGCGTGGATAACATTGATATTCAAACGGATAAGTCTTATGAAGTTCCTTTGATGAGGTTCTTTAAGATGAGGGAGAGACGGATAGTTCGAAGATGATTTTTTAACATGAAGAAAACAGCCTTATTTATAATATTATATCTGCTTGCGGTTCCTTTCGTTTTTTCAGCGGTTAGAACCGAGGATTCACCTGTTATACTCACAAAAGTTAATAAGGAGAAAGTTGAGTTCGGGGGAAGGGTGAATGTCCAGATATATACGGATAAGACCGAAGGGTTTGATGTTATGTTCCCTGAGAGGCCGGAAAAACTCGGAGACTTTTCTTTTATAAGTTCTTATCAGCTTAAAGCGGGGCGAGCAAAAGACCATGGCCCGGGAATGGAATACGTGTTGGGGATATATTCAACGGGTACGCATGTTATCCCCCCGGTAAAAATACCTTATCGTAAAACAGGTTCATCTGAGATCTACCATGTTTACAGTCAGCAGGTTCCGGTAGAGGTAATGAGCCTTATGACCGGGAACGATAAGGATATAAAAGATATAAAGGGGAGAGTATCTCTACCCACTAATGAACTTATAGTTCTTATCATATTTTTGCTTTTGATAGCGGGAGCCTTTATCGTGGTGGGGGTTATCTTTTTCATGAAATATCTTCGGGAGAAGAACGAACGGGAGCAAAAAGAACTATCTCCTTATGAAAAGGCTTATATGGAACTTAGCCGGTTAAGAGCAAGCGGGCTGCATGAAAAAGGCATGGTAAAGGAATTTTATACCGTTTTATCGGATATTTTACGTCATTATATTGAGGCAAGATTCAGTTATCACGCTCCGGAAATGACCACGCAGGAATTTATGGAAAAGATGAGGGTTTCTTCAGTGTTAACCGACGAAGATAAAAAGAAGCTTAGAATTTTTTTAACTCATTGCGATATGATAAAATTCGCCAAGTTTAATGCTACCCGACTGGAGATGTTGGATAGTTTTAAAGATGTGGAGGGCTTTGTGGATCAGACACGGGTGATAGAGGAACAGGAGGAAAAAGAATAATGCATCTGGCAAATCCCTGGATACTGCTTACGGTGTTTATTATACCTGTTTTCCTTTTTTTGTTTAGGAAGTACCGGAACACACTGGAAAGTTCTTTACGATTTTCAAACAAGGGTCTTTTATCCGGGATAAGACCTTCTTTAAAGATCAGGCTTTGCGACAAGTTGATATATTTGAGAGTTCTTGCCATCTTACTTTTTATTCTAGCCGCATCAAGACCCCAGGCCATGATAGAAGAAACCCTCATCTTTTCCATAAATTCCTGCGTGGTCATTTCCGGAGCGT
>CAYMTI010000070.1:1144-1839 GCA_964393315.1 uncultured Planctomycetia bacterium | reverse complement strand
GGCCATGATAGAAGAAACCAAAGTGAATATAGAAGGCATAGATATTGTTCTGGCTATTGACACTTCTAGCAGTATGAAAGCTATGGATTTTCAGATAGCTGGAGAAAGAGTTGACAGACTGACCGCGGTTAAAGATGTTGTCTTTGACTTTATCATGAAGAGACCTAATGATCGCATAGGTATGATAGCTTTTGCCGGTCTTGCGTATACGGTCTGTCCACTTACTTTGGATCACAACTGGCTCAATGCTAATCTTGAGAGGGTCAGCATAGGTATGATACCCGAAGATGGGACAGCTATCGGGACAGCTCTCGCGGCAGCTCTGAACCGAGTCAAAGAAACTGAGACCAAGGAGAAAATAATCGTACTTTTGACCGACGGAAGAAATAATTCCGGGACTATCTCTCCCGTTGCCGCAGCCGAAGCTGCTTCAGCTTTGGGAGTAAGGATATATACCATAGGAGCCGGGACTAAAGGCATGGCACCGTATCCTGTGGAAGATATGTTCGGGAATGTTGTTTTAAGGCCTGTTGAGATAGAAATTGATGAGGAACTTTTGAAGAAAATAGCTGATATAACCGGAGGGGAATATTTCCGGGCCACAGATACAAAATCTTTGGAAAAAATATACGACAGGATAGATGAACTTGAAAAAATCATAGCTATAGCAATAGACAAAAAAGAAGCAGCCAAAA
>CAYMTI010000070.1:0-1134 GCA_964393315.1 uncultured Planctomycetia bacterium | reverse complement strand
GATAGATGAACATGAAAAAACAAAAATAGAAGAAAAAGGGTATAACATAAACAGGGAACTTTTTACGGTTTTTCTTGTTCCCGGTCTTTTGCTTTTTCTTCTTGAGATTTTTTTGCGCAACACCTTATTAAGGAGGATACCTTAGTGGAATTCGGAGCGGTTCATTTCGCGATGCTTTTATGGCTGGTACCTTTGGTTTTTCTTTTCAATGTTCTGGCTTCCAGGATGAGGAAGAAAGCGTTGAGGAAATTCGCCTGTGATAAATTATTGCCCGAACTTTCAGCAGAGGTAGATGAGGGCAGGAAAAAACTTAAAGGTTATTTGATAGTTCTTATAGTCTTTCTTACTGTACTTACGCTGATGAGACCTCAATGGGGATTTGAGTGGCAGGAAGTTAAAAGGCAGGGGCTTGATATTCTTATAGCGGTTGATACCTCAAAAAGTATGCTTGCCGAAGATGTTCTGCCTAACAGGCTGGAAAGGTCTAAGCTGGCCATAAAAGATCTTGTGAAAAAACTTACTGGCGACAGGATAGGGCTTATTGTGTTTTCAGGTAACGCGTTCCTTCAATGTCCGCTTACACTTGATTATGACGGTTTTCTTCTTTCTCTTGATGATATAGGTGTAGATTCTATCCCCGTTGGTGGAACAAGTATTTCACAGGCGATATATACGGCCATAAAAAGCTATGAGGGCGGTAAAAATAAACATAAGATATTGATCATAATTACTGACGGAGAAGATCTGGAGGGAGGGATAGATGTGGCTTTGCTGAGAGCAAAAGCCGATAAGATATCTATCTATACGGTAGGCATAGGATCTAAAGAGGGCGAACTGGTTCCGATCAAAACGTCATCTGGAAAGATGCGTTTTCTTAAGGATAGTGAAGGGAATGTGGTCAAAACCAGTTTAAATGAACAGGTCCTTCAGCGGGTAGCTTTGGAGACGGGAGGCATGTATATCCATTCAAGCGGGGTGGAGTTCGGACTGGACCTTATTTACCGGGAGAAACTTTCCAAACTCGAAAAAGAAGAATTTAAATCTAGAATGGAAAAAAAATATTTCGAAAGGTTTCAATTTGTATTGTTCCCGGCTTTAGTCTTGATGTTATTGGAACCGTTTATTTCAGAAAGA
>CAYMTI010000069.1:2419-6591 GCA_964393315.1 uncultured Planctomycetia bacterium | reverse complement strand
TTATCCAGATATAATAAACCGGTGCTTCAGACACACAAAACTTGACAGTCTCGGTTATTAGCCGGAACGTAATCTCAAAAGTTTTTTCGCAAGGCAGGAAAGGAAACTCGGAAGAGGAAAAACTTTTAACCATAAAAAAAGGGATATAATATATATAAATAAGGCAAGGATAATATTGTGCAAGTCAGGCGAGAAATCGACCGGAGGGAGATTCCTGGCTTCGCGCGAGAGATGAAGAGAAGGTTAATAAGCGGATAGGATATCCGGTTATTAGCCGGAACGTAATCTCAAAAGTTTTTTCGTAAGGCAGGAAAGGAAACTCGGAAGAGGAAAAACTTTTAACCATAAAAAAAGGGATATTTTAAATTTAAAATATCCCTTTTTTTATGGTGCGCGAGGCGAGATTTGAACTCGCACAGGATTGCTCCCGCCAGCCCCTCAAGCTGGTGCGTCTGCCGTTCCGCCACTCGCGCACACCTGTACAAAGACTTATCCTGACCTATTGTATTGCAAGAAGCTTATTTCGTCAAGCATGTTTAGTCTCCGGGATCATAATAGGGAAAAGCAAAAGTGTAAACATCTTTATTCTAGATATCGCGTAATTTTGTATGAAAGTTGACAAACAAAACGGGCTGTGATAATATCGGTATCTGGAATAGGTGGCCCCATCGTCTAGTCCGGTCTAGGACGCTAGATTCTCATTCTAGTAACACGGGTTCGAATCCCGTTGGGGCTACCAAATAAAAAAGGCTTTGTATTGAGACAAAGCCTTTTTTATTTGGTCCATAAATCAGCCAGAGGCTGATTTATGGTTATCTTCATTCGATATAGTTCAGGAATAAATTCCTGAACTATACCTCATTACGATAAACAGCCCCAACGGGGCTCCTGCGCTGCCTTTGGCAGCTAGTTGTCCCTTTAGATCTGTTCGGTGTTTTTACTGGTTAATTCTCTATGCGTCAGAAGAGAGAAAGTATAGAGGATCAGCCAAAGTTCTTATCCGGTTCAAAGATCAGCTACAGGCTGATTTATGGTTATCTTCATTCGATATAGTTCAGGAATAAATTCCTGAACTATACCTCATTACGATAAACAGCCCCAACGGGGCTCCTGCGCTGCCTTTGGCAGCTAGTTGTCCCTTTAGATCTGTTCGGTGTTTTTACTGGTTAATTCTCTATGCGTCAGAAGAGAGAAAGTATAGAGGATCAGCCAAAGTTCTTATTTGTAGCGGCCTGTATTTTGCTAAAAACAAAAATATTTCCGGAAATAGGGAGCATATTATACATTAAACTTTATATTTATTATGTCACCATCTTGGACCAGGTAATCTTTTCCTTCAAGGCGCATTTTCCCGGCGTTCTTGACTTCTCTTTCCGTTCCCAGCTCATGCAGGGTGTCATATGAGAATACTTCAGCTCTAATGAATCCTCTTTCGAGATCTGAGTGTATCTTTCCGGCAGCCTGAGGGGCAGGCATATCTTTATGTATGGTCCAGGCCCTTACTTCATCCTCTCCAACGGTAAAAAAAGAGATAAGTCCGAGAGTAGCGTAGGCCTTCATTATGAAGGGGGATAAAGATGGTTCTTTAAGCCCCAGATCTTCAAGAAAAACTTTTCTATCTTCTTCGTCAAGTTTTAGGATCTCTGTTTCTATTTTAGCGCATATCGCCATGGAATTAGGTATTGATGAAAGATATGTTTTCGTTCTTTCAGAGTACATCTCGGTATCTGAAACGTTGACCAGGCATAAATAGGGTTTAAGTGTCAGCATCTGAAAACTTCTCAGGGCCTTTTCTTGCTGAGCGTTAATTTCTGCTGAGGATGCAGGTTCTTCGTTTTCAAGCTTTGCCATGACTTTTATCAAAGCTTCGTATTCAAGTTTTTCTTCGGCCGAAGCTATATTCTTATCTACTGCTTTCTTTAATTTCTCTATTCTTTTCTCGGCTATCAGCATATCCGCAAGTATAAGACCCGCTTTGATCTGCTCATAATCCCTTACGGGGTCAATACTGTCCAGCGGGTGCAGCACGCCGTCATCCTGAAAGGCCCTGACAACGAATACCATTGCTTCGACTTCGCGTGCGGCCGCTATTATTTTAGGATCAGCTGAGTCGTTTATATTTCCCGGGATATCAACGAATTCGATGTTAGCGTGAACAGTTTTTTTGGGGGTATATAACACTGAAAGCCAATCTATTCTAGGATCAGGGACTTTTACCATGGCTAGGTGAGCCTCGATCTTTCCGAAAGAGCCGACTTCTTTTTCAGCTCCCGTCAAAGCGTTGAACACGGTAGTTTTCCCGCTTTGTTCTAATCCTATTATTCCCAGCTTCATAATGAAGGTTTTCCTTTTTCAAGTTTGATGTGAAGTATAATAACATGAAACAAAAATGAGTTCAACTAATTGTTTAACCAAAAGTAAGGCAAAACATACATGAAAATAATGAAGTAATGAGGGGAATAAAGACGGAACAAGGATAGGTATATCACATAAAGCAGGCTTTGATCTGGAGGGGGTTAAACGGCTGGAAAGGAAAACTTGTTGCTGCGGCTTTATGATGATATACTTTTAGTTATGAAAAATATCTTACGGTCTAAATATTTTCATACAGCGATACTTTTAATTTTCACTATAGGTGTTTATCTAAGTTCTTTAAACGGTGATTTTTTATACGATGATAAACCGATGATAGTCGGTTATGATTTCATAAAAGATATAAATAATCTTCCCAAAGCGTTCATTTCGCCTACTTCTCTATACGGGAATACTAATTATTACAGGCCTCTCCAGACAATAAGCAATATGACAGATTATTTTTTATGGGGGAGATACGCAGCTGGTTTTCACATAACAAACATATTATTTCATGTACTGGCTGTTCTTCTTTTGTATTGGCTGCTTCAGATGCTTTTCAAGAATAGGATGCTTTCTTTCTATACAGCTATGATATTTGCTGTTCATCCAGTTAATACTTCTGTTGTTTCATACATATCCGGGAGAGCGGACGCTATGCTTTTAAGCTTCTTATTATTATCTTTCGGTTTTTATATAAAAGCTGTATATGTGTCCCCACGACCCGTATATTCTGTCTTTTCTTCTATCTTTTTTATTTTTGGCCTTTTATCTAAAGAATTCGCGATTATGATACCAATTCTTTTTTTCTTCTTTGATCGTTATTTGGTGGAATATTCTGATCTAACGGACAAAAAGAAGGCCAAGATCGAAATTTCCCGGTATGTTCCGTATTTGGCCATACTTGCTGTTTATTTCTTATTTAGAATCAGCAGAATGAGTTTTTTTGCTGAAGGTGCGATTAAACCTTTTCCTTTTGTTAATAGGATAATAACCGTTCCTTATAGTCTGGTACAGTATTTAAGGTTGGTTATACTGCCCAATGATCTTCATATGGGTAGACTCCCCTGGGTGTCTAATGCGATCTTTGATCCTAGAATATTAATATCGATAGCAATATTGTGCGCTGTTACCGCCGGTGTTTTTGTTTTACGAAAAGAAAATAAAGCAGCGTGGTTCGGGCTTTTGTGGTTTTATCTGCTTATAATACCTTCACTTAATGTTATTACCCCTTTGTTTTATACTTTCGCGGAGAATTGGTTATATGTACCCGGGATAGGTCTTTATGTCGTTTTAGTATCTTTTATGTTGTTCATAAAGGATAGATCTTCTAGTATTTTTCGGTACGTTATTTCTCTTATTTTTTTGGCCGCTATCGTATTTTTGGGGATCTTAACGATAAAATACAATCATGTTTGGAAAGATGAGGTCAGTCTTGGGGAGAACACTTTAAAATATAATCCCAGGGAGTTTAAGATCTGGAATAACATGGGGGTTGTATATCTTGGTAGAGGAGATCTTACTCGCGCGGAGAACGCTTTTAAGAAATGTCTTGAGATAAAGCCTGATACAGGGATGGCGTATTTCAATCTTTATCGCGTTTATATGGCCAAAAATAATCGTACACAAGCTTTAGAATATCTTAAAAAAGCCCGTAAATATGATCCTAAAAGAATCGGAATATTGATAGAAAAGATGGGGATTAGAGAATAGAGCGGGTTTTTTAGGTCGAGTGGAGGGTTGACATTAAAAAACATAAAAAATACATACAGTTTCCCATCTTTGAAACAAAATATCTAACTATTTTTAACTACTTACGC
>CAYMTI010000069.1:0-2409 GCA_964393315.1 uncultured Planctomycetia bacterium | reverse complement strand
GCAGAAGCTCATCTTTACAATTTACAGCGATCAGTTATTCCGGAATTTTTGATATTTGAATATTACAAAAATAACCTAATTTCTATATTTTTTTTTATTTACACCAAAAATCATACGTATTTTTCCTTTATACACCACTCATACTATATAGTTAAGCATTCGAGCTAATCCACCATATTAATAACATGTTATATAATAATTTGACTTTTATCGTGACGTTAGGTATATTAATAGAAATATATTTCAAAAAGTTAGTTACTTTTTGAATTGAGGTTAGCTGTAAAAAATCTCTATCTGTAAAACGTATTTAAAGGAGGGAAATGCCCAGAAGGAAGAAAAAGATACGTCCTTTTACGATGATCCCTAAAGAGACAAGAGCGCAGTTAAATCTAAATATCCTAAATGCTGTAAAAAATGGCAAAGATATATCGGTGAAGGGTCTTAGCGAGATAACAGGTTTGTCTTCAGATATACTTTCGGAGCGTATAAGCGTTTTTGCCAGAGAGCAACTTATAAGGCTCTCTGGCGGTTTTTTATTTCTAGAAAAGAATCCCGTTCTTTGTCTTGGGGTAGGGATAGGAAAAGATAAATGTTTTATCTCTCTGATAAACGCGGCCGGTGATGTTGTCGATTCCGAAGAGATAAGTATTGAGCCGATCCAAAAGTTCAAAGGAAAGAAAAAAGAAATAGTCGCACTTTTGGATGAGATCAGGCGTAATACTAAATTCAGGGAACGATCTATAGATATTTGTGGTATAGGCATCCCGGAAAAGATAATGGAAAAGGGCGGGAATAATTTTTTATCTCTGCCTGAAGGAATAGGGCGGATTTTTAATTCTGACACTTATTTTTGCAGAAGTGTTACGGCATCCGGATACGGGGAAAGAGAAGTTCTGAACGGTAGAGGAGATATCCTATATGTACATTCAGATGTAGGAGTGGGTATAGTTCTACAAGGAGAAATAATTTATCAGTCTGATAGTAAAATGCGGGGAAAGGAAAGTTCTTATTTGAGGTCCTGGGAACAATTTGGCATAGTGAATATTGCGAAAAACCTTGTGGAAAAGGGCGTAGGCAGTAGTTTGGTCTATATGGCTGACGGGGATACGGAGAATATAGACCTTGAGATGGTATTAAGAGCTTCGGAAGAAAAAGATGAATTGGCGAAAGATGTTGTTTTGAGATCCGCGCTCGCCCTGGGTGTTAGAGTGGCATACCTTGTAAACGTCTTTGATGCCCGGACGGTTATTTTGGGAGGGGGTATAGAACAGGATACTTGCGGGTTCAAAGAAGCCGTGAGAGAAAGTACGGATAAGTTCCTTAAGAAGGAACTTGAAGGTAAAATTCAGATAATAAGCGGTAAACTTGGAGAACAAGCTGCTTCATTTGGAGCGGCGAATTTGTGCGTAAGAGAATTATTTTCGGAGGTATTATATGAAGAAGGATGAAAAGAGCGAAAAAAAATGCGAGATCTGTGGAAAACCTTTTGTGCCGAACAAGTACAGGCCTAACCAAACGGTATGTTCCAGTTTGGAATGCCAGTATCAAAGACAGCTTTTTAACATGAAATCCTGGAGGAGGAGGAATCCCAACTATTTTAAGTATAAAGAGTCTCAGGATAAATCATGGAAACAGGCTTGCAGAGAAAGATCTCTTGACTGGCGAAGGAAACACAAAGAATATTTACAGCTTTATCGGGAAGCGAATAAAGAAAGGCACAGAGAGTATATGAGAGAATACATGCGGAAATATCGAAAAAGAAAAAAAGAAGAACAGAAAAAAAATATTTCCGATGAACAAAAGATGAAAGAACAGCAGGAACTATAATAGCTTTTTTGCCTTTTATGCAATTCGTAAATTGCAGTATTTTACGCTATATATAAAATTAAGTATTCAGTAAGGACAAAAATTGAGCAGATATAAGTTTACAAAACAAGCCAGGTATTTTTCTATAGGCATGATCTGCGCGATAGGAATGTTAAGCGCGGTTATGTCCTTCTCCGAAATTTCTTTTGCACAGGAGGAACGATCTTATACTGATGTTACTGTTAAGGCAGATCTGACCGAAAAGGAAAAGAAAAAAGTTGCCACTTATTTCGAAAAATCCAAATACTATTTAGGAAAAAATAATTTCAACAAAGCTTTTTACTACGCGAATAAAGTTTTACAACTGGATAGTGCTAATAGTGAAGCCAGGGAACTTATTCTGAGTATAGGTCAAACTGAAGACGCTTTTAATGCGGAAAAAGAAAGGATTAAAAGATCGAAAGAAGAAGCGCGGATAAAAGCCCGTCAGGAAGAAGAAGCGAGGAAAGCCGCGGAACGGGCGGAGCGGGAGAAACTGAAGGCGGAAGAAAAAGCGAGGAAAGCGGCGGAGAAAGCGGCGCGTGAGAAATTGGAAGCGGAGCG
>CAYMTI010000068.1:0-6630 GCA_964393315.1 uncultured Planctomycetia bacterium | reverse complement strand
GAAAATATATTCTGCCGCCGCAAACCTTCAAGAGAGCAAACAGCCTTCCTGAAAATAATACCTCCAACACGGTCATCGCGAGGTTTCGCAGAAACCGAAGCGATCTCTGTAAAAATAAATCCGGATCACAATGCCTTTTATACTGATATTATTTGAGATTGCTTCGTCGTCCCTTCGGGGCTTCTCGCAATGACCCGGAACCGCGATATTTCAAAATAACTGTCATCTCGAAGCGCAAAAAACACTAAGCGGCCTCCCTGATATCATCTTCTTCCATCCGTCTCGAACCCCGAAGAAATTAACCGGAATCCCTGAAAATATATTCTGCCGCCGCAAACCTTCAAGAGAGCAAGGGATCTTGCCCACAGGCAATGACGATATTCAGCAATCTTTCCCAACAGCATTGTAATGATTACAGCGAACGGGCTACTTCCTGGAGGTTTTCAATGAAGGATTGTATGGATTTATAAATGTCTATTCTAGCTATTTCTATGATCTGACCGAGAATATTTTTGAATTTATCCACAATATTCTTCCCGCAGGCTACCGTAACCACACTCGACTGGCCCCGGTCGTCAACAGCGCGGTTAAGTAGATTCATTACTGTCATTGAAGGTATAAGCCTGTTGACCCTGTCTACCAGTTCTTCGTCTTCATCAAACATAAGCTGTTCTCCCGCTACCACGAAGTTAGCGCTCGCGTCTCCGTCTCCCTTCGTGACACTTACATGATCAATAACCTGTCTATCCATGAACTCTCCGGTAGCCAGTGATATGGAAGACATCTTGATGTCTTCTACATTTTTGTTCGCAGCAAAAGCTGCCTGCCTTGCTGTCTCTTTGAGCATATCTTCCGGAGTCGCCGCGGAAGGCAGCTCTATCTCTTTCAGATTTTCGGGAAGCTCTGCTCCGGGAAACGTATTTTTCATGGTCTCTTCAAGTACTCCCTTGCGGTCATTGATGACAGAAATAAATATACCGGGCGCTTTTGAAAGGTTTAAAAGCGCCGGGAGCATCTTTTCAAGGACGAATCCGGCCCCGCCTCCGGCAGTCTTCTGCCTGTTATCTATGGCTATCGTATATGGGCCTTCCTTTTCCAATACACCCTTACTTATAAAAATATTAGCTATATCTTTAAGCTCGTCCTCCAGTCTCTGATCTCTGATAATATCATTATGACGGTCCATTACCCGCCCCATTTCAGGTATCGCGGTTTTATTCACTAAGGCTTTTATCCTTTCGTTAAGTTCCGTTAATCTGGTCTTTAAATCCGCTTCTTTTTGTATAACAGTTTCCGGGACTGATCCCGTTTTTTCCATGTCACGCCCTTGCTCCGAAACCTTTTTGTATTCCCGGTAAACCTTGGCAGTTTCTCTTATCACTAATTCCTCGTTATCCGCCATCCCTTCAGTTCCTTCCGTTCGGCCTCTAAGCGCATCATTATAGATCGACACAGGGTTTATATCCCGATCGCGAATAAGATCTCCCAATATATCTTCCCTGTCGGCAAGATCAGGTATAAGATCCTTTATTACGGCGATCTTTTCAACTCTGGGTAAATTCAGTTCTTCTATAGATCCCGTGTCTAATCCCGCGAGATATGGATATTTAACGGCCAAATTACGTATATCCATAATATCTGTTATCTCTTCAAGCATTTTTTCATCGATTTCCGTATCCTGAGACATGTCTATAAGAAAACGTGAAGGCGGACCCGGCATATTTTCAAGTTCCGGGACGTTAGTTACCTTTTCAAACTGTATTTCACCATATTCAGCGGAATATTTTTGACGCAGATCTCTTAATTGTTCCGCGCTTATACCGGTCACTCCGACTATAGCAGATTTTCCGGTCATTTTTATCGCACGAGTCAGGTCCATATCGTCACGGGGAAACGCCTGGCGTGCGAACGCGCGTATAAGATAATGAAACCGGTTCTTCCTGAAGAAATCGGTCCCCTTGTATTTATCTCTGTAATAAGAAAACATTTCAGCTCCGGGGCCGCCCTCTTCCAATACGGCTTTTTCCATAAGATCTAAAACACCTTCGCCAGGCATTTCGTCCATTTCACCACGGCCCGAAAGGTCTTTTCCGGTAAGATATTCAGTGTACTCGTGAAAAAGAGCTACGGGTCCCACATCACTATCTATCAAATTTCGGTCTACCGCTACAAAACCGTATTCCTGAGCGCCCCGGCCCGCGCCGAAAAATCCGTCCCGTCCGCCATCGGTGAGGATAAGTTCAGGGCTTTTGTCTGTATTACGTTCTTCTATAATTTGTTCTCGGATATATTTTAGAACCGTTTTTTCCTTATCATTCTCAGAATCTTTCATCTTATCCTGGATAAACCCGTCCAAAATATCAAAATATTTCTGCGCTTTCTCATCTCCCCCAACCAGAGTTTCCTGTTCAATATCCTTCATATTAACTTCTTCAAAAGTGTCCGAGATACGTAAAACACCTTTTATCGAACCATCCTCGTTTAAACTTAAAGGTTGGATCTCCTCAAACCTTCCCATAAAACCAAGCGGCAGTAAAGATTCCGGGACGTAAGGAAGTTCTATCGAACTCCCGGAAGGTATATTCCCCGTAAACCCGCCGTATTGCTCCGTTAAAGCGTCAATTGAAGCGATTTTCCGCAAAACAGATTCATATTTTTCGATGTTTCCCGTAGAGACCCCCACATAAACTAAACCATTTTGAACTTTCATGGCGGGGGGAACAGCCATTTTCGCGTTTAGCTTTTCCGCTGCTCTATTCTTCATCAACATGTTAGATAAAGCCTCAAAGATCTTACTGCCATACACCGTATCGACGATCTTTTCTCCTTTTTCATTTTCAACGACTTCCTTCAAATTATCAAAAAACACGTTTGAATATCCAACATCCCCTCTATCAACAGCGATTATTGCCAACTCGGGAGAACGTAAGAGGACTCCCTTTTCCCTGCACATTTCTTCCAGGATCCTCATTTGATGCTCCCAGAACCCTCCCGCGTAGCAAACATCTATGATCACCGTAAGATGTGAAAGATCCAGAACTTTATTTTTTGACGTACTGAATATGACCCTGGCAACTTCTTCCGGGCTCGCTGTAGTTACTTTCTCTATCTCTTCCATTTGTTGTTTTGATAATTCACCGATATCAGACACGGTTTTGGAAAAATATATTTTATGCCCATTCATAGCCGATGAACCGTGAGCGTTTATGACCAGCAGATTCTTTTTACCTTTGTTCCTTCCTCCCGGTTTAAGTGAAACATTTCTGATCATTTCAAGAAAAGCGTTCTTATCTGAACTATCCGCCTCCTTCAGGCCTTTGGCTACCAAAATACGATCACTATCTATTTCAACATTGAATTCTTCCGCCATACCAGTTATCTTTTCTCTGGAAACAGCAAAATCCGGATGGAAAAAACCGTATAGCCTTGTATCCGAGCCCATGACCTCGGCATCAAATGCTTTTAAAGTCTCATCCGTTATTATATTTATCAGACCGCCAGTGCTTTTTATTGTCCCGGGGATTATTCGTATCCCTGTTTCATTAAATATTCGAGCGACGGCGCTTGCGAGGTTATATTGAGCCGCCGTCAACATTTCCAACCGTTTCTCTTCTTTCCACATATCGGCCCCGGGAACCGCCTCGACCAGGCGTACGGCATTACTTCTTAATTCCGGTAAGTTAATAATGGAAATGATGTCATCAATAACAACATCCCCGGACAAAATAGGTTTAAGGTCGTTAAAAAATATCTTCCACACGCTGCCCGCGGGAAAAGTATCAGCTAATTCAGAAAGAGCAAAAGCTACTTTATCTTCAACTTTTTCCCTGTCCATCTGATCCCATCTCTCTGAGGACAAAAGAAAAGACTGTATGAGAAAACGCCCGACATCTTCCGATGTCCCGGGATCAGGATAATCCAGTTTTATAAGCGAATCAACAGAATCAGCCAGTGTTGATATTTCGACTTTATCTGAAGTTTTTATAGTTTCCATATCTGTTCCGGTTATCACCGAAGCGAAAAAACCTCCGCCTGGAAACCCTCCCGGCACCCTTTTTTCCAGAAGCCGCGTCATCTGTTCTTTATTTTTACCCGATAAATTATTGGTAAGCTTCTCAATGCTTACTATAGCCTGCCAGTTCAAAGGTACAGCGTCATAAATGCTCCCGGTTCCATCATCGGCAATAAGAAAATCAACAGCTCGGGATAAAGTTTCGGGAGTATATTCCATACGGGGAATAGCGGTTAAAACAGCCTGGCGCGCCGGGACATAACCTCCTCTGCTTTCCAAAACTCCGGGTATAACATCCCATACCCCTCCGGGATCTATGCGCGATAACGCTTCAAGAGCCAGGCTCATAGGTTCTACCTGGCCCCCCTCAGAAAATATTTCCGTCAAGATATTCATCACGAGAGGCTTATTATATTTCGCCCCCTTTTCTATGATATTCAAAAGCAGGTCACTGCTTCCGGTAGCGTCGTCCCAATAGGTTTTTATAACTATTTTTTTCAGTATATTCAGTTTATTATCCAGGCCATCTATCTGTTTAGACAAGTCCATGAGCGTGTTCATCGCGTAAAAAGCTAATAGCTGTTCCCCTAAGTTCTCACTTTCCAGTTTTGACTCGTCCATGAGCCGGAAAAAAGTATCCCCACGGGTCCAATAAAGCGCGCCTGAAAGTTCCTTCGCTATTTCTCTGTCAAAAAACAACTCCCCGGTTTCGATCTTATCTGTCATCTTATCAAAAAGAGACCGGGGCAACTCTTTAAGTTCCTCATTATCCACCGCGAAATGATACGCGAGCATCAACCGCACGGTGTAAATATAAACACGCGCGTCCGGTGACTTAGCTTTGCTGTCAGCTTCCAGTATACTCAAGATCTTTTCCACAGGTTCGTCTATACTCACTCTCTTTTGCCCCAGTAAAAGATCTACCGCGTAAACACCGGTAATTTTTTTTATCCCTGGAGAATCCGGAATAAGCGCATTTTGATATAAGCTCTCGAACATCTCGGAGATCCTCGTCCTGAGAAGGTTATAAGCTTCTTTTGTTTCCCCGGAATTCTCTTCAAAAGGTATCTTATAGATCTGAAAAAGTACATCCATAGCGGGAACATGGGTCGAATAAGTAGGGTTGTCCACTATCACGCCTTCCAGCAGGTCTACCGCGTCCCGGGGAGTTATTCCTTTGGGCTCCAGCTGAACAAGCCTGGATATCTCTTTTATCGCCTTTAGGCGATCTTTATCGTCTTTCAATAGATTATTCTCCAAATATGACAACCCTCCCCTATGATCGGTGTAAGCAGTTACCTCTGTTTTTGTCCCGCCAAAAACTCCGGCTATTTTTTCAGCGAGGTATCTGCCCGAAAATACAGGCCCGACAAAAAGGCTAAGGGCTACAAATCCCGTTATAACCCTTTTATTCCATTTGGATAGTTTCCCCCAGCGTGAAGAGAGAAGAGAACTCCCGGCTGGGGTAGATTTTTCCGCAAGGTAGAGAATTACCGGTTCCCTGTCTTTCGTGGCGTATCCTGCCAATTCTTTTCCGGAAACCCTGTTAATAATGAAAACCGTAAGATTAACCGCCGAATGCATCCCCACAGCAAGCAGAAAATACGCCGCGGGCGCCAGGTCAAAAAGAAGCGGCAGAGCCAGACTTCCGGCTGAAACAGCCCAGGCCGCTCTTCTGTCTCCCGAATGCTTTTCTATGAAATTATATACAAACGGAATTTGCGCAGCAGCGAACCCTAAGTTAAAAATAAAACCCATCGGGGTCAAACCGAAAAAATACGCCATCGGAAGCGCATTAATGAAACCATAAACAGAAATTCCCGCGGTAAGGGGGATGCCTAAGTAGACCAAGCGTTCAGTTACGGGAGCAAGCACAATATGCCGTAGAATAATATCTAAGCCAAGCTCTGAAATCCTCTTTGTAAGCTTTGCACGCTGTAAAGACAGGATATCATCCCGTTCTATCTGAGCGATCTTTTTACCTTCCGCCGTAAGTCCGCGTATAGCCATCTGCCATGTGCCGGGGATACGAAATCGATTTCCCTTTAATAACTTCAGTTTGATCCCGGCTAAAGCGGCATCCGGACGGATAAAAACATCGATCGTTTCAGCAAGATCTATACTTTTCTTGGCCTCGTTGAAATCTCGCATTCCCATGTATATGTACGCCCGGGCTAAAGCGATCTCTCCTCTTAACGCTCTTGATTCAGCTATGCCTCCTTCCAGCGGCATTGCGTATAACTGGCCAAGCCTTTCGATCAATATTCCCGGTTCAGGCATATTTTGTAATGCACTCAATCGAATAGAAGCCAGATTTTTGTTCAAAGATCCCAAAACAGGTAAATAATCACCGAAACTTTTGTATTTGATCGTAAGTATTTCCGGTAACAAAGGATAGGATCTCTCGAGAAATACAATATCGATCAATTTTGCCGCCGCTTCCGGTGAAATATAGCCTAAATTATCAACACTTCCCTCTGCAAATACCGGCTCAGCGCCTGACTTTTTCCATTCGCTCAAATTCCCGGCAATGAACGTGATTAGATCCTTTTTAAAATCGCTATCCATATCAGAAAGAGCATTCCCTGCATATACCTTTTCACGGATATGAAGCGCCA
>CAYMTI010000067.1:0-6660 GCA_964393315.1 uncultured Planctomycetia bacterium | reverse complement strand
GATGCGTGCCTCTGTGGCCGTTCTTGGACCTTTACTCGGAAAATATTCTGAAGCAAAGGTTTCTTTCCCGGGAGGATGCGTTATAGGCCCCCGGCCGGTAGACCTTCATTTAAAAGGTCTGCGGGCGTTAGGCGCCCGCATAAAAATAGAAGAGGGTTACATTGTAGCGTCGTCTAAAAGACTAACGGGCAACACAATATATCTTGGCGGTCATTTTGGGTCCAGTGTTCTTGCGACCGCTAACATTTTAATGGCTTCAGTTTACGCGGACGGTGAAACAATAATAGAGGACGCCGCGTGTGAACCCGAGATAATTGATCTGGTATGTTTTCTTAAAAAAATGGGAGCCGACATAGAAGGCGGCGGAACCCCTACCATAAAGGTAAGAGGCGTTAAATCCCTCAACGGCGCGCAGCATAAGATAATTGCTGACCGAATAGAAACAGGCACTTATATGCTGGCGGCAATGATAACGGACGGAAAGCTTAAGCTTATGAATACCTCGATAAAATATAACCTTGCGTTGATAGATAAAATACATGAATGCGGTGGTATCGTGGAAGAAATACCCAATGGATTGGAGGTCAGCAGATCAACCAGGGAGATAATACCAACGCATATTACTACACTATCATATCCCGGTTTCCCTACGGACATCCAGGCTCAAATGATGAGCTTGTTAACATTATGTAACGGGATTAGCGTTATAACTGAAAAAATATATCCTGAAAGGTTTATACATATAAGCGAACTTAACCGTATGGGAGCGGAAATAATACTTGAAGGTTCCAGTGCCATAGTCAGAGGTGTAAAAAAACTCAGCGGAGCTCCCGTGATGGCCTCGGATCTGAGGGCATCAGCTGCATTAGTATTGGCCGGTCTTGTAGCTGACGGAAAAACAGAAATATCAAGAATATACCATTTGGACAGGGGATATGAACATATAGAAAAGAAGCTCTCGAAGGTCGGAGCAAAAGTTTTGAGGGTAAAAGAATAAAGAGCGGGACTAAAAGGAGGAAAAAGAAATGGCAGTTGTTTTGAGATTAAAATTATTCGGGACAAAAAAGAGACCTTTTTACAGAATAGTAGCTATGACCAAAGCAAATAAGCGTGATGGAAAAGCCTTGGAGGAACTTGGTTATTACGATCCAAAAAAAGGCCGGGATAATCTGGCTCTTGACCGGGAAAGAGTTGAATACTGGTTGAAAAACGGAGCACAACCTTCACCTACTGTAAAGAGCATGATAAAACGTTTATCGGTAGCGGATTAAAAAATGCGGATAGATATATTGACTTTATTTCCAGGGATGTTCAATGGTGTCTTTTCAGAGTCTATGCTCAAAATAGCAAGAGCAAAGGAACTGGTGGACCTTAATGTCCACAATCTGAGAGACTGGACGGATGACCGTCATAGAACTGTTGATGATAAGCCTTACGGCGGTGGCCCGGGAATGGTCATGAAAGTAGAACCTGTTGACAGAGCCTTGACCGACCTAAAAAAAACGGCTGATAACAGTGATATTGCTGTAATATTGTTAACCCCTCAAGGGGCTAAACTTACACAGGAAAAAGCCCGGTCTTTGTCCGGGAAAAGAAATATGATACTTATATGCGGGCATTATGAAGGATTCGATGAGCGTATACGCAGTTTTGTAGATGAGGAAATATCCATAGGGGATTACATACTTACTTGCGGTGAACTTCCCGCAATGGTTCTTTGCGATTCGGTAATTCGTCTCATCCCGGGAGTCCTGGGAGACCCCGATTGTCTTGTAGACGAGTCATTTGAGAGGGGTCTTCTGGAATATCCTCAGTATACACGTCCCGATAATTACAAGGGAATGATCGTTCCCGAAGTGCTTTTGAGCGGTAACCATAAGGAAATAAAATCCTGGCAAAAGAAACAGGCTTTTTTAAGGACGGCTGAAAAACGTCCTGATCTTTTTGAGGAATAACATGGTTGTGTCCTGTACTAAATGACTCTAAGGAGGAGGAAATAATGAAACAGATAGAAGAACTGGAATCAAAATTCAAAAAGGAAAATATCCCGTCGTTCGCCGTAGGCGACACCATTGACGTGCATTTTAAAATACGAGAAGAAAATAAAATGCGTATTCAGGTCTTTACCGGTATAGTCATATCAAAAAAGGGAAGAGGGATAAATCAAAACTTCACGGTCAGGCGTATTTCTTATGGTGAGGGCGTAGAGCGTATTTTTCCGGTCCATTCGCCTTTGATAGACAAGATAATAGTTAAGAAAAAGGGTAAAGTCAGAAGGTCAAAGCTTTATTATTTGCGGGAAAGAAGAGGGAAAAAAGCTACAAAGGTAAAGGAAAAAATTGGTCACAAGCCGCAAAAAGAAAAATAAAAAACCGGATCTTTTATTGTTTGAACGTAAAGTAAAAGCTTTAGGTTATAAAAAGATAGCCGGAATCGATGAGGCGGGTAGAGGACCTCTAGCCGGTCCGGTTGTAGCATCGGCGGTAATTGTGAAAGATAATTCTTTCACTGAGCGGATAGACGATTCCAAAAAGTTAAGTCCCGGGAAAAGAGAAAAAGCCTTTATTGAAATACTGAACCTGTGCTCCGTGGGCATAGGGCTATCCACGGTGGAAGAAATTGACAGGTTGAATATATTAAACGCGACTTTACTTGCTATGAAACGGGCCGTAGCGGACCTTGACGAAATTCCGGATTATCTGTTAATAGACGGAAACATGGAAGTACATCTGCCGCAACCTAAAAAAATGATCGTAGGCGGAGATCGCAATAGTTTTTCAATAGCTTGTGCTTCTATAGTAGCAAAAGTATACCGCGATAAATTGATGTTGGAGGAAGATAATAAATATCCGGTTTATGGATTCGCAAAGCACAAAGGATACGGGACCAGAGCGCATATTGAAGCAATACGGGAACACGGTCTTTCTGTTATTCATCGCAGAAGTTTTGGACCCTTTGGCGATCTTAAAAAAGGAAAATAAGATCCGCTTTTTTATTTGAGAGTAAAAGAAGGAGATTTGTAATGGGGCAGAGTTTGAATTCAAAGGTCGCGTCTATGATAAAATTGAAAAATATCGAAGATGTGGCGAAAAAGTTCGGTATAGCTGCTAAATATATTAAGATATTCGGGGATTATACTGCTAAGGTCAATGCGGATGCACTGCTTAACTCGCTAAAAAAACGTAAGCCCGGAAAACTTATACTTGTAACATCGATCACACCCACACATTTAGGAGAAGGTAAAACTGTAAACACCATTGGATTATCAATGGCTCTAAACAAATTAGGGAAGAAATCTATTTGTTGCCTGAGACAACCTTCTCTTGGCCCTACTTTTGGAATAAAAGGGGGTGCAGCCGGCGGGGGATATTCACAGGTGCTTCCTACGGAAGATATAAATCTATTCCTTACGGGAGATACATCGGCCGTTTCTAACGCTCAGAATCTATTGGCATCTTATATCGATAACACACTTTATTGGAATAATCCTTTTTCACTTGATAAGGATAATATCGTCTGGAAAAGGGTATCGGAAATAAGCGACAGGGTCTTACGGAATATTACGGTCGGAGGAGGAGGAAAACTTCATGGCGTGAGCCGCAAGACAAGTATAGATATTACACCAGCTTCCGAGACCATGGGAATACTTTCTCTATCCAAAAGTTTAAAAGATATGCGTAAAAGACTTAATAAGATCACAATAGGATTCAACAAAGACAGGGTTGCGGTAACAGCAGAAGACATGAAAATGTCGGGAGCAATGATGGCTTTGCTCAAAGACTCGTTTAATCCGAATTTTCTTCAAACAGCAGAACATACCCCATGCTTTATGCATACCGGAGCGTTCGCAAATGTTTCTCATGGATCCAGTTCCGTAATAGCGGATCTGCTGGCTCTTAAGCTGTCGGAATATACCGTAACCGAAAGTGGTTTCGGTGCGGATCTGGGCGCTGAAAAATTCATTGATATTAAAGCCAGACAGGCAGGATATTCTCCGGATGTTATAGTTATCAATTGTTCTGTTCGGGCTTTAAAAGTCCATTCCGGTGATTACAATTTCAAAGGAACGACTATGCCTGCTGATCTTAAAAAAGAGAATCTTTCTAATGTAGACAGAGGTTGCTCTAATCTGGAAAAACAGGTGGAGAATTTGAAAATATTCGGTGTTCCTATCGTTGTATGTATTAACAGGTTTGATTCAGATTCGATAAAAGAGCTTAATGTTGTGATCAATCGGGCAAAAGCTCTTGAGGTTGACGGTATAGCTGTAAGCGAAGTTTATAAAGAAGGAAGTAAAGGGGGGATCGACCTTGCCAAAGAAGTTATAAAGGCCGCTTCGAAAAAAAGTAAATTGCGGTATCTCTACCCGCTGGACATGACACTTAAAAATAAAATTGAAAGAGTTGCCAAGTCAATGTACGGAGCCAGCGAAGTAAAATATTCTGACCTGGCGGAAAACCAGGTCGCTGTTCTGGAGAAAAACGACCTGGTCAACTTGCCGGTATGTATAGCTAAAGCTCATCTTTCCTTATCTAATAACCCATCGAAAAAAGGCCGTCCCAGAGGTTTTAAACTCGCCGTTGAAGATATTCAGATAGCTTCGGGCGCCGGATATATCGTAGTTAAATGCGAGGGGGTCAATTATATGCCGGGACTGCCTAGATCACCGCGAGCATTGTCCGTTGATTATGATCTAAAAACTGGGAATATCAAGGGGTTGTTCTGATATGAACGTATCATTTCGAAAAACAGCACTGGAAGATTATATAAGGGTATTGTCGGCCCGTGAGATAGTCCCGGGCGGCGGAAGCGCGTCCGCGGTTAACGGGGTGCTTGCCGCGGGATTAAATCTTATGGTGATCAATTTCACTAATAAAGAAGGCATTTCTCAGAAAATCGCCCGCGAATTGGAGAAACTAAAGATAGATCAGGAGAAATTAGCGGATCTCTTTCTTGATCTTGTAGATAAAGATTGTAAAGTCTTCAAGGCCTTAATGCGGGCTCTCTCAGAAAAAAAGAATACACAGGAGGGATTCAAAAACGCAGCTTCTGTTCCCATCGAGATCTGCCGGGCCAGCGCAGATACTGTAAAAATAACTGAACGGCTACTTGATATAGGGAATAATAACCTTTTATCTGATATAGGCTGCTCCTGCAATTTCATAAGATCCGCTTTTGATTCTGCCAGGATCAACGCACGGGTAAATATCAATTATTTAAAGGACGACAAACTAGTACAAAACATGAATGAGGAGATAAAAACTCTGGCCGATATAACGGATAAAGCGTGTAAAAATATATTATGTGAAGTGTCGAAAGCGATCTGGAGCAAATAATGGCGGAAAAAATAAACGGTAAAGATATAGCGCTAAGGATCAATCGAAAGGTCAAGTCTTCGATCGATTCATATTTTGAAGTATCAGGGAAAAGGCCCAAACTTGTATCTATCCTGGTTAAAGGATATAATGACGCCGCAATATACGTAAGTATGCAAAAACGGTGTGCGGAATCCGTAGGCATAGAATTCGAATCTCTGGAACTTCCCTCGGATATCACTGAAGAAATACTCATAAAACACATTTCAAGGCTTAATGATCAAGACGGCGTTTCTTCAATAATAATACAAAAACCTCTACCAGTAGGGATAGATCATAGTAAAATGTTATCGCTAATATATCCGGCAAAAGACGCTGAAGGGTTGCATCCAATGAATCTCGGCAAAATACTCAGGCAGCAGGCGGATATAGTACCTTGCACACCCGGTGCGATAATGAAGATCCTGAATCAGAAAAATGTGGATCTTTACGGCAAAGAAGTAGTTATCCTGGGACATTCCGCTATAGTCGGGAAACCTTTGAGTTTGATGCTGCTGAATGAAATGGCTACAACTACGGTTTGTCATCTGGGAACCGCGGAAAAGGGACGTATTAAAGAACACGCCCGGAGAGCAGAGATACTTATAGTGGCCGTAGGAAAAGCTGGCCTGGTAGATAAGGAATGGGTTTCAGACGGTGCGATCGTCATTGATGTAGGTATAAATAAAACTGAAACAGGTATTATGGGCGATGTATGCTTTGACGAAGTCTCCGAAAAGGCGGCGATGATAACTCCGGTTCCCGGAGGTGTGGGGCCTGTGACTGTTTCAATACTTATGCGTAATGTTCTGAGGGCGTTCGGAATGCAGAATTCGATCTCTATTTAAAATTTTACCAGGAAGGGAATACAAATGGAAAGAATATCCATCGAGTTGGTACCCCGACAAAAAGACCAGTTCATAAAAGAAATAAAGATCGTAAAAGAAGAATTTTCCGGAGTTGATACTTTGAATATACCGGATATTTTAAAGTTTGAAATGCGTATCCCGGAAGCTTGTGAAATAGCCTCACCTTTTTTCCGGAATGTAATACCGCATATACGAGCTGTTTCTATTAACAAAGAAGAACCCTTACCTTTTGCGGGATCATTCCGGAAGATGAATATTAAGGAGGTCCTGGTCATTCTTGGAGATAATCCTGAAATAGTTTCAAAAAACATTAATCCCTGCAATTCCATAGAACTTATCAGGAAGATCAAATCGGAAATGCCTGAGATCACTGTTTATGGCGGCCTTGATCCTTATCGTTCCGCTCCGGAAGAAGAACTTGAATATGCCCATAGTAA
>CAYMTI010000066.1:4822-6766 GCA_964393315.1 uncultured Planctomycetia bacterium | reverse complement strand
GAGGAAAGCCGCGGAACGGGCGGAGCGGGAGAAACTGAAGGCGGAAGAAAAAGCGCGGAAAGCGGCGGAGAAAGAGGCGCGTGAGAGATTGGAAGCGGAGCGGAAAGCGAAAGAAGCGGCCGAGAGAGCTGCGTTAAAAGCGCGTAGAGAAGCAGAGCGAAAGGCGAAAGAAGAAGCGCGGATAAAAGCCCGTCAGGAAGAAGAAGCGAGGAAAGCCGCGGAACGGGCGGAGCGGGAGAAACTGAAGGCGGAAGAAAAAGCGCGAAAAGCGGCGGAGAAATCGGCGCGTGAGAAAGCCAAGATCCAAAGTAAGATAAATACTTATATTCAGAGATCTTATGCGTATTTGGAGAATGAAAAATATTCCAGTGCGAAGAAATACGCGGAAAAGGTTATTAAGTTGGATCCGAAAAATAAACAGGCTCAGGGAATATTGGAAAAAATAGAAAAAGACAAAAAAGTAAACGTTAAGGAATAACGGGATATCAATATCTTGGGGGAAAATATGTTTAAAGACAGAGTAAAAACCATTTTCAGCTCTTTTAATCAAAAGATCAAGCAGTTGGACATTAAAGGTATGGAACCTGAAAAACGCAAAATGATCCTTGCCAAGGTAAAGAAAAACTATATTTGGATACTTTTGGGAATTCTTATAGCGGTTTTTATCCTTACTCGAACAGCGGGAAAAATAAGGGATATATTTTCCGGTAAAACGGAAGAAGAGAAGAAAATGGTTGAATTTCTTGAAACGATTCCTGTTAAGGTTTATAAAGCTAAACGTATGGATTTTAAAGATACTTTGCCTGTTATGGGAAGGATCGAGGGATTTAAGGAAATTGATCTTATTTTTGATGGGAAAGGTGTTATGGAGAGTTTTAATTTTGAAGAGGGGGAACGTATACTGGAAGGGGATATCATAGCCAGCCTGGATCAAAAGGACGCGCTTTTGAAATTAAAATACGCAAGTCTGGAACTTGAGAAAACACGAAAATTATATGAATTGGGCGGATATGATAAACTGGCCGTAGATCAGAAAAAGCTTGAATATGAATCAGCCAAAAGGGATTTGGAGAAAACAAATATATACGCTACGAGTGATGGATACCTGGGGAGAAAGGAAAAAGATACGGGTGCTTTTGTGTCTTCTCAGGATAAAATAGGATCCTTTGTTGATTTCAGCGAAGTTTATGCTACTTTTGATATCATTGAGGAGGATTCTTCTAAGATAGAGCTGGGGCAGTCGGTTGAGATATTTCTGGACGCGTATCCAGGTGATTCATATAACGGCACTATCGATATGATATCACCGTTGATAGAGGGGAGGACCAGGACTCAGACCGTCAAAGTAGAGTTGGATAACGATGAGGTCTTGCTGAAACCCGGAATGTTCGCTAGAGCTATAATCAACACATATGAGAAAAAGGACGCGCTGATAATTCCCGCTTCTTCATACAAGAAAAAAGAGAACAAATTTTTTGTATATGTAGTACACCCTGAGGAGAAGGAGGAAGGTGAAGGGGATACAGAAAATGCCGAAGGCGCTCCTCAGATAGGCATAGTAGAAGAACGAGAAATAAAGATAGAATATTCCACTCATGATGTTTCTGAGGTGGGAAGCGGTCTTGAAGAGGGAGAGCTTATAATAAGGGAACTTCATCAGGACTATAAAGATCAGGATAAAGTCGAAATAACCGAGGTTCAGGAAACCATATTTTAAAAACAGATCAAATAGGAACCTGGATCTTTTTATTATAACTGGATTAGATAACGGATTTAGTGGGGAGATATTAAGATGAAGTGTTGTCCCCGCGCCAAAACTTTCGGATAGCAGACTTCGAACTTAATTATGAGATTACCTGAATTTTCCATAAAAAAACCGGTTACCACGGTGATGATATTCGTGGGAGTTGCCTTTTTTGGCATAATATCCCTGTTCAAACTTCC
>CAYMTI010000066.1:0-4812 GCA_964393315.1 uncultured Planctomycetia bacterium | reverse complement strand
ACGGGGTATGCTAACGCGGCTCCGGAAGAGATCGAAACATTGTTAACCCGTCCCGTAGAAGAAGCTGTAGGTACTGTAAGCGGTCTTAAGGCGGTAAAGTCCTTGTCCAAGGAAGGGGTTTCTCTTGTAATGGCGGAGTTTGATTGGGATCAGAACATGGATTTCGCTTCTTTAAGGACCAGAGAGAAAGTTGATCTTATCAAAGCCAGACTTCCCAGGGATTCTACGGAACCGCTTGTTGTTCCTTTTAACCCGTTTGAACTTCCTATCATGACCATAAGTGTTACCGGAGACAGAAGTCCTTTGAAATTGAGACAATTAGCCATTGATGTTATCAAGGAAGAGCTGGAAAAGGTTAACGGCGTAGCTTCGGCATCCGTAGAAGGAGGGCTTGAGCGTGAAATACTGGTAGATGTAAAACAGCCGGCTCTTAAAAACTATGAAGTGTCTATCCTGGACATTACTGACGCTATAACCAATTCCAATCTTAATTATCCTGCCGGAACTATTAAGGAAAGTTTTTACGAATATCTTATACGTACTTTAGGAGAATTTCAGGAAGTTTCGGAACTCCAGGAAGTTGTTGTCAAGAGTGATGCGGATGATGACCGCCAGAGGTCCCTTCCATTCGAACAGAATCTTGCAGACCGGACGATCAGCCCTGAAGCCAAAGTAGTCCAGGTTAAAGATGTCGCCGAAGTAAAAGATACTTTTAAGGAAAGAAGCAGCTATTCGAGGTTCAACACAAAGGAAAATGTTTCCGTATCGATACAAAAACAGGCTCAGAAAAATACGATGCAGGTCATTGCCAGGATAAAAAAGGCGTTACCTCATATTAATAAGATACTCCCGCCGGATATCCACCTTGAAATAATTTATGATCAATCAATGTTCATAAGCGACGCGATAAATGGAGTTAAAGATGCCGCGGTGCAGGGGGGTATACTGGCATTTCTTGTACTGGTCTTTTTCCTCAAAGACGTAAAGTCTTCTTTGATAGTTACGCTAAGCATACCTATTTCGGTTTTGATCGTTTTTACTTTTATGTATTTTGGCGGCCTATCGATAAATATGATGTCTCTTGGAGGGCTTGCCTTAGGTGTCGGGATGCTTGTGGATAATGCCATTGTCGTTATAGAAAACATTTTCAGGCATAGAGAGTTTGGAGAAACCCCGGAAAAAGCGGCGATGGAAGGTACTGTTGAAGTACAGAACGCTATCATCGCATCGACGCTTACAACTATAGCTGTGTTTCTCCCGATCATATTCGTTGTCGGTGTTGCCGGGCAGTTATTCAAAGAGCTGGCGTTTACTGTCACTTTTTCCCTGATAGGATCTCTGTGGGTCGCACTTACTTTGATCCCGCTTTTAAGCAGCAAGTTGAGCGGTAGAGAAAAAAACGTTACGGCTTTTACTGGTGGAGGCAAATGGAAGGTATTTTTAGGAAAATATGAGATTTTTCTTCGTAAATTTATACGCTACAAAGGGATAGGGCTGCTGATCGTTCTTGGTATTTTTCTTGGAAGTTTGTTTTTATTCAATTTCCTTGAAAAAGAGCTAATGCCTAAAACCGATCAGGGGCAGTTCATAGTCAGGGTTGATCTTCCGGTAGGGACTAAACTCGAGGAAACAAATAAAGTGGCTGTTCTCATGGAAAACATGATTAAAAATACCGAAGATGTAAAAACGGTGAGTTCTATAGTAGGCTCAACTCAGGGGGAGTCAGCTAAAGATATCGTGAAAAGGTTGGGGTCAAATCAGTGTCAGATAATAGTAAAGCTTAAAGAAAAACGTAAGAAAAAAACAACGGACATCGTGCAAATACTTCAGCAAAGATTCAAAAAAGAAAAGAGTTTAAAAGACACTGATATAGAGTTTTCACTGCAGCAGGGAGTAATATCCGGGGCTTTCGGCGGTAGCGGAAAACCGATAACTATAGAGATCAAAGGGGATAAACTTGAAGTCATGGAGTCAATAGTTCGACGTATAGAGGGCAATCTTAAAAAAATACCGGGTATATTCGGTATCGAGGACGATGTGCCCGAACCTTCCCCCGAAGTAAGGATGGTCATAGATAAAGATAAAGCTGCCCTGTATAACATAAGCGTTGTTGATCTGGCCAGAATAGCCCAGACTGTTATCCGTGGCTATATTCCATCTCAATTCAAGGAGAAGGGCAGGGAAATAGATATAAGAGTGAGGCTTCAGGAAAAAGACAGAGACGATTACGAAAAACTTTACAGAATAAGAATAGATTCCCCTAACGGGGGTATGATACCGCTCGGTACGCTGGCTAATTTTCAAAAAGGGAGAGGCCCCAGTGAGATAAAAAGGATCGGGCAGGAAAGGACTATAGTAGTTTCCGCTGATGTGATGAACAGGAAACTGGCGGATGTGATAGCTGACGTGGAGAAGATGCTCGGCTCTATGAAATTTGAGAACGGATACTTAGTAAAGCTGGCCGGAGAATCAGAGGAGATGAAAAAGTCTTTTAACAGTTTGAGATTTGCTTTGATAATGTCTCTGGTAATGGTCTATATGATAATGGCCGCTCAATTTGAATCCCTTTCACAGCCTCTTATCATCCTTTTTACTGTTCCGCTTTCGCTTATTGGCGTAATGCTGGCGCTTTTTGCGACAAATACTTCCGTAAGCGTCGTGGCCCTGCTGGGAGTTATTATGCTGGGAGGGATAGTCGTCAATAACGGTATCGTGCTTATAGATTATACGAATTTGCTTATGTCGAAAGGGAAGAACATGCTTGATTCCGTTGTGGAAGCCAGCCTGGCCAGACTTAGGCCGATAATTATGACCGCGCTTACCACGGTGCTCGGCCTGTTTCCGATGGCGCTTGCCGTTGGCCGCGGATCAGAATTGCGGGCCCCTATGGCTATAAGCGTTATGGGGGGGCTTATTGTGTCAACATTTTTAACCCTTGTCGTTATTCCTTCTATATTCGTCCTTGAACATGAAATAAGAGGGAAAATAATAAAAATTGTTTTCAGGAAATAGCCTATATACAGGTGACTGTATTTTTTACGCGCATTTTTTCCTCCGGATGCATATATCCGGATAACTTGAAATGAGCTATGGTCCTGAACTATGAACTGACTTATGAGTTTATCAGCGTTCTCAATAAGAAGGCCTATCACAACAATAATGATCTTTTCAGCTTTAATGCTGTTCGGGATCATTGCTCTTACCCGTTTACCTGTTGAATTATATCCCGATATTTCTTTCGGTCAGATCAGCTTGATCACATATATAAGAGGGGGAATCCCTCCCACGGAAGTCGAGTCCATGGTCACAAGGCCGACCGAAGAGGCTCTAAGCACAGTTTCTCATCTTACGCGGCTGCTTTCTATTTCAAAAGAGGGGGAGTCTACCGTAGTTCTCAGTTTTGAAAGGGGTATAGATATGCAGCTGGCGGCTATGGAGGTAAGGGAAAAATTTGCCAAGGTCAAGGAAAAGATGCCTAAGGAAGCGGAAAAACCCATAATAGCCCAGTTTTCACAGGATGATGTGCCTATAGTTATTTTCGCGGTCACTTCGAGAAAAAGAACCACGGAGGAGCTGCGCCGTCTTGTAGATGAGACGGTAAAAGAAAGGATCAAAAGAATAAACGGTGTAGCTAATGTGGAAGTGGGTGGCGGCCGAGAAAGGAAAATAATAATTGAAGCGGATAAAAAAGCGCTTTACAGATACGCAGTCCCCCTGAATCAGATGATATCGGCATTGGGAGGGAACAATCTCGATATTTTGACCGGCGAAATAAAACAAAAAAAGAATAAAATCCTCATACGAGTGAAAGGACAATTCGCGGATGTTGACGACATTAAAAATACGGCCGTAAAAACAAGGCCTGACGGATCAGTTATCAGGGTTAAAGATATAGCCGAAGTAAAAGACTCATATCTTGAAGCTAAAACTTACGCGAGAATAAACATAAAACCGATAGTGTCGGTTTATGTGCAGAAAGAATCTAAGGCCAATACGATAAAAGTTTCACAAAAAATACATGAGGAGTTGGAAGTTATCCGGTCTATTTTGCCTCCTGATGTGGAAGTAATAATAACCAAGGATCAGGCAACTTTCATTCAGAACTCTATATCTAATTTGCGCGATTCGTTGCTGCGCGGTGCTGTAATGATAGTATTTATTCTTATGTTCTTTCTTGGTAAACTCGGGAAGAAAGCGGCTATAATAGTGCCTTTAATCGGGCTTACCATAGCGGTTATAGCTCCCGCGAAAATATTATATATTTTTCTTATTTTTGTTATCTCTTTTCTTATTTTTAAGCAGAACTACAGGCCTATATTGATCGTGGCGCTGTCCATACCTATTTCACTGATCATAACTATAGGTTTTATGGATCTGGCGAATGTGTTTCTCCCGATAATGCTTTCCATAAATTTCATAACCCTTTTCGGCCTAGCTCTGGGTGTAGGAATGCTGGTGGATAACTCTATTGTCGTGTTTGAGAATATTGTTACTAAAAGTGAACAGGGCAAAGGTAAAATAGAGGCGGCTATCGACGGGAGCACAGAGATGAACGTCGTTATTTTCGCTTCTACATTGACGACTGTTATAGTTTTTCTGCCCATGCTTTTCGTTTGTAAGACCATGAGCATGCTTTACGGCGGAGTAGCCTGGACCGTAACGCTGAGCCTATTCGTTTCACTTTTCGTAGCGCTTATGATAGTTCCGCTTCTGTGTTCCCGGATAAAAATAGTCGGGGATGAAGGCGAGTCCCAGGAAGTGAAAGAAACATTTCAGCTCCCCTTGTACAGCTTCCAGGAAAAAGCACTGTTC
>CAYMTI010000065.1:0-6771 GCA_964393315.1 uncultured Planctomycetia bacterium | reverse complement strand
TTATCCAGATATAATAAACCGGTGCTTCAGACACACAAAACTTGACAGTCTCACGAGGAAAGACATGTTGATCGGTCAAAGACCGATCAACTACCATTAAAATGAAAAACCCCTACCTGTCTGAACAAGTAAGGGCTTTTCATTTTAATGGTGGGGAGAGAAGGATTCGAACCTTCGAAGGCTGAGCCGACAGATTTACAGTCTGTTGCGTTTGACCGCTTCGCTATCTCCCCACATTGATCATATATAAAAAAGAACAATTCTTTGTATACAACTGGAGCCGGCGGAGGGATTTGAACCCCCGACCAGAGGTTTACAAAACCCCTGCTCTACCCCTGAGCTACGCCGGCGCTATCGTTATGAAAAGATATCAGATTTTAATGAATAATGCAATAAAAAAATAGATAATGAAGATATGCTGATAGTAATATCTAATACTTAGATGAATGAATACGCGGTCCTGGCCCTATATCCCCGCCTTATTAAAAGCTTCGGGGAGATAATCTATAAGATCCGTCGCGGTAAGACAAAATGGCCCGATATCCTCAACGGCGATATCCCCGGAAAGGCCATGAAGATAAACCGCTGCGGCAGCGGAACTATACTCGTCTATACCCTGCCCTATGAATGCGGCGATCATCCCGGTCAGAACATCACCTGTCCCGCCTGTAGCCATACCGGAATTTCCTGTTCTGTTAACGTATATATCCCCTTCAGGTGAAGCAACTACGGTTCCATGCCCTTTCAAACAAACGAAAGCACCTGTTGCTTTTGCGGTGTTTAGCGCTATTTTTTCGCGGTTCGAATTCACATATTCTACCGTCTGTCCGCACAATCCCGCCATTTCCCCGGGATGAGGTGTTATTACGGTAGAGAATGGACGGTTTTTCAAAATATCCATATCGCCGCGCAGGGCATTTATACCATCGGCGTCAAGTACCAGAGGCTTTTTAATCGTACGTATCAGAAGACGTACCAGCTCCTCGGTCTCACTGTTACTCCCTATACCCGGGCCCAGAGCCACTACATCACTTTCGGAAGCGGCGCGGAATATATCTTCCCCGGCCTCCAGGCTCAATGTCCTGTCGGGTGTTTCAGCTAGAGGCAGGGTCATAACCTCCGTAAGTTTTATTTCCATTATATCGTTCAAGGAACTAGGTATACCGTTTATCACCAAACCGCTACCCGCGCTTAAGGCTCCCTGGCAAGACAGAAAAGCCGCGCCGGTCATACCTTGTGATCCGGCAAGTACCAGTACTTTCCCGTAATCACCCTTATGAGAATCTTGTTTTCTCTCCGAGAATTTTCCTATATGTTTTTCAACCATTTGACACCGCCATTGCGTTAGCAGTCGCGTGTTCACCTGTGTGGGATATACTGATAAATATCCGCGACAATTTAAATTTTTTCATTATATTTTAAGCCCGTCCATGCAAAACGACATAGGGCTTACCGTCTTCCGAATTCAATATTTCTATTTCATGCCAGTTCATGCCTATTTCTTTCCCATCGGGTAACGCTTTTTTTACAGCCTCTTTAGCGGCAAACCTTCCGGCCAGATGCATATATCTGAATTTTTTACTCCCGGCGTATTCCCGCTCTTTATCGGTAAATATCCTGCCCACAAAACTATCCCCACGGCCTTTTATCGCTTTTTCAACTCTAGTAACTTCTACTATATCGATACCTATACCGGATATTATCATTTCACAAGTTCTTTCATTTCTTTGACAGCGTTACCAATGCCGGTAAATACGGCCCTGGAAACTATGGAATGCCCTATATTAAATTCCGTTATTTCCTTTATCCCTGCAACATGCCGAACATTCCCGTAAGTCAACCCGTGACCGGCCGCCGGAATCAGAGATATTTCAACGGCAAAAAGGGTCATATCCCGTAAAATCGAAAGTTCGGTCATATGATCCCTTCCCGAGTTGTAAGCTTCGGCATATTTGCCGGTATGGAATTCAACGATACCAGCGCCTGCCGCGGCCGAAGCTTCTATTTGTTCTTTTTCGGGATCTATAAAAAGGCTTACCTCTATACCTGCTTTTTTCAATTCTCTTACAACTTTTACAATCTTTGAAAAATTGAAAACTACATCAAGCCCTCCCTCTGTGGTTATTTCCTGACGGTTCTCAGGAACAATAGTCGCCTGGTCGGGAAGGGTTTTCAGCGCGATATCCACTATATCCGGATCAACGCTCATTTCTAAATTTAATTGAGTTGTAACTGCTTTTCTTATCCGGCGCAGGTCCTTATCTTTTATATGCCTACGGTCCTTACGCAAATGGCAGACTATACCGTCGCATCCGGCATTTTCACTCTCCTGTACCGCCTGTACAGGATCGGGTTCGAAGGTTTTTCGAGCTTCCCTTACCGTAGCCACATGATCGATATTAACCCCCAGCTTGGCCATAAACCCCTTTCCGTTCTACTTAAATGCCGAATCCAAAATATATCCCTAATATAATTTGATAAAGATTACAATAAAAATATATTCAAGACAGGCTTACTACTTATTCATCGTTTTTTATCGAAAATACCGGAAGGTAGACATCAACTACCTTATCTTTCATCTTAAGAAACCTGATATTAGATTTAAGCCCCAGACGTAATCTTACGCTCCGTGTATATTCACCAAGATCTATATTTTCAGTATTCAGATAATCTAACCCCTCCACTATCTCCTTCGGTCCGAAAACCGATATTTCCTCTGGAACGACCTTTACTTTATCAAAACTGACCATATACCCATCCGGACTTTTCCCCGTAAAAACAGGTCGGACCGGAATTTCTTTTACGATAAACTTATATTGAGAAACAACCTCTTCCGCCGTCTGTTTTTTCTGAACATAAGAAACATTATTTATGAGATCAGAAACGTAAAACCACGCAGATATAGCTAACACCAGCGCTACAATTTTGGCCGTAAAATTATTTAATATTATTTTTCCTAAATTCATTAGTTTTTTCCGCGTTTAATAAGGTATTTCCTCATAAAATTCGACACAACACCTTTTTTTATCTTTGGTATATACGCTTTTTCCAATACGGACGATATATCCTTAAGATCAATATCCGAGGTAATTCTTCCTCCCACGGCCATTGAGATCTTTCCGCTTTCTTCGCTTACGATCAGTATAACCGCATCGGTCTCTTCGCTCAACCCCAGCGCCGCCCGGTGTCTCGTCCCCATGGTCTTGGGTATGTTAGGATTCTGCGTCAGTGGAAAAAGACAGGCAGCGGCCTCAATGCGCTGCTGAGAAATAATAATACCTCCATCATGAAGAGGAGTGTTATAAGCAAAAACCGTGTTTATGAGTTCACTGGTTACTTTACTGTCTACGCTCACCCCGCTTTCCACATATCTGCGCAGGCCGATCTCTCTTTCGACTGCGATAAGCGCTCCGGTTCTCTTCTTAGAAAGAACGACCGCGGCCTTGGCTATTTCCTCAAGCACCTCTCTTTCTTCAGAAAATATGCCGAAACGACCTATACGGGCCAACCCCCTTCTTATTTCAGGTTGAAATATTATAATAAAAGCAAGGACAGAAATAGCCAGCAATCTTGTTAAAAGCCAGTTTATGATAACAAGATTCAGCCCTCTGGTAAGCATCACCACTACAGTAATAACTATAACACCTTTGAGTACTTGCTCTGCTACCGTACCTTTAAGCAAAAGGTATATCATATAAAAAACAGCCCAGAGTATCAGTATCTCAAGGGCCATCTCCCAATATGAAAGCATTATACTAATCATCTTATACCTTTATTATAGCATCTACCATTCGTGAAACATCGACCATATTTTTAACATCATGAACCCTTATAATATCCGCCCCGTTCATTATAGCCGCACTCAAACTCGCTGCTGTTCCGAAATCTCTGTCCTCAAGACCTCGCCCGGTAACAGTTCCTATAAAAGCTTTCCTGGAAGTACCTATCAGGATAGGCTTCCCTAGAGTCCGGAAATGATCCAACCCTTTCAATATTTCCAGATTGCTCTCCAGATCCTTCCCGAATCCTATACCCGGGTCTATTATTATTTTATCCGGGTCTATGCCCGCGTCAACGGCTTTTTTAATGCTGTGCCCCAGAAAATCTAATATCTCTTCTAGAACATCCGAATATAAAGTGTCTTCCTGCATTGTGGCCGGAGTCCCACGCATATGCATAAGTATAACACCCGCATCGTAATCAGCAATAACATCCGGCATTTTTTTATCAAAGTTGAAAGCGGAAATATCGTTAATAAAAGACGCTCCCGCTTTTAGCGCCTCCCGGGCAACTCCACTTTTACAGGTATCAACGGATATCGGTATATTTAATCTTTCGCTGAGAACGGAGATCACCGGAATTACCCGGGCTAACTCCGTATCCAAGGATACAGGTTCCGCTCCCGGCCTTGACGATTCTCCTCCTACATCGATAATATCGGCCCCTTCCTCCGTCATCCGGCAGGCCCGTTCAACCGCTTTTTCAACTGTAATATACTGCCCACCGTCACTGAATGAATCGGGTGTAACGTTAAGGATTCCCATAACGCATGTACATGACCCTACGGGTAAAGTATATTTGTCTGTTTTTATATCCCCGGCTGTCTTTATATTACTAAACCACATCCTCTTTCTCCCCGGAAGGCTCTTCTTTACCGGATATCTCTTCTTTTTCAGGTTCTAATCCCAGCAATTCTCTTACTTCGTACTCTTCCAGGGTCTCTTTTTCTATAAGCTTATTGGCTAAAAGATCAAGTTTATCTTTACTCTCGTAAAGCTTATCCCTGGCGTTCTTATAACATGAATCTACTATTTTTTTAACCTCATCATCAATAATTTTGGCTGTTTCCTCGCTGTAATTTCTCTCCTCCGTAATATCCCTTCCCAGAAAAAGCTGATGATGTCTTTTCCCAACTGTCAAATGCCCGAGTTTTTCGCTCATCCCATATTGAGTAACCATATCCCGGGCTAACTCTGTAGCCCTTTTAATATCATCCTGTGCACCTGTAGATATTTCCCCGAAAGATATTTCCTCACTTGCCCGGCCGCCCAACAATCCGGCTATCCGGCCCAGGAACTGATGCTTTTTATATAAATACCTGTCCTCTTTGGGCAGCTGCATAGTATACCCTAAAGCCATTCCTCTAGATACTATAGTCACCTTAAGCAGTGGATCCGCCCCATCAATAAGATATGACATCAGTGCGTGTCCGGACTCATGATACGCGATTATCTTTTTTTCCTCATCGCTTATCTTTCTTGATTTTCTTTGCGGCCCGGCCATGACTCTCTCCATAGCCTCCTGCAAATCGTCCTTATCTACAGCGGCCTTATTTTTTCTTGCTCCCAACAGCGCGGCTTCGTTTATGATATTAGCAAGATCTGCCCCGGAAAAACCAGCTGTCTGTTTTGCTATTTTTTCAAGATCAACACCTTTCTTTACTTTGACATGCTTGGAATGCACCTTCAGTATGGCTAAACGCCCCTCGATATCGGGCTGATCGACCACTATCTGCCTGTCAAACCTACCGGGACGCAGCAGCGCGGAATCCAGTACATCCGGTCTGTTAGTCGCTGCTATAAGAATTACACCACCCTCGGTATCAAAGCCATCCATTTCCGACAAAAGAGCGTTCAAAGTCTGTTCTCTTTCGTCGTGCCCGCCGCCTATACCGGAAAATCTCTGCCGGCCTACGGCGTCTATCTCATCTATAAATATTATGCAACCTTTCTTACTCATTTTTATGGATTTTTTGGCCTCTTGAAAAAGATCCCTCACCCTTGAAGCTCCTACGCCAACGAACATCTCGACAAAATCAGACCCTGAAATACTGAAAAAAGCAACATCAGCTTCGCCGGCCACCGCTTTAGCCAAAAGTGTTTTCCCTGTTCCCGGAGGCCCCATAAGAAGCACTCCCTTAGGCATTTTCCCGCCCAGTTTCTGGAATTTTAACGGAGACTTTAGAAATTCTATGACCTCCTTCAATTCTTCTTTAGCTTCCTCTATTCCGGCAACATCTTTGAACGTGATCTTTTTTTTATCCATAGTAGCAAGTTTAGCCCTTGATTTACCGAAAGAAAGTACTTTCCCTCCTCCCGAAGCCGCTCCGCGGTAAATGAAAAACCAAAGGAACAGTATGAACAGTATCATCGGCCCGAGTGAATAGAACAGGTTGGATAGGAAAGTTTGAGGAGGTTTTACATCAAATTGCGGTATATTCTGACGCATAACCGTAACAATGTCCCTATCCTGAGCGGGTATATTCACAAAAAAAGATTTTCCGTCCGAAAGTTTTCCCGAAACCCTGTCCAAGGTAAGGACCGCTGAATCTATACGACGGGTCTGCGGATTAGATTCGACCATCTCATAAAAGTTCTTATAGGTAAGTTCACTTGAGCTTTCCTCTAAAGTTGAAAAGAACCACTGAAAAACCAGAAAAGCTCCCGCTATTATAAGTATCCATACGAATCGATCCGGGGTATTCTTGTTTTTTGGATTTTTCTTCCGATCAGATCTTTTTTGCTGATCATCGATCTTTTTCTTTATTTTTTTCTGTAAGTCATCGCTCATAAATACCATCCAATCATATATTATATATAGTAGACCCAAAATTTGGTATTATTCTATCATAGAGGTAATATTTAAGCAAATACTGCTTATTTAACTTTTCTTTTCGAAGATAAGTGTTCTCCTAGTCTTAACGACTTTTATCCCCCCCGGCAGGTCAATCGATTTCCCTTTTTCCGCTGAGCTCAAAAAAGAATCCATATC